>CAZIOB010000127.1:0-29557 GCA_964540755.1 uncultured Prolixibacteraceae bacterium
TTGTTGACCTTATTTCATACCAGTGGGCTTATATAGTGTGCATACCTTGTTATCTTTATATATTATTCTTTGCAGTAAAAGGGCATAAGATTGGCAAGGCTGTTGTTCCTTTATAATCGGAGAGTTTTATAATGAAACAGGACCTTGATTAATCCAATTCTTTAATTTTCATATTCCTGAACCAAATGGGGGCGCCGGCATGCTTACCCTGAAAACCTATTCTACCTTTTGTTGGCAGTTCAGCTAAAGGGGTACTCAGCCATGAGGGAATTTTTGAGCCGTCGGGATTTTCAGTTGCGCTGGTCCAGAGTGACATATCCATTTTGGTTACTACTTTTCCGTTAAGCTTGACAGAGATATTCCGGTCTTTGCATGTAATCTGCATTTTATTCCACTCGCCGGGCTTTTTTACGCGGCTTTCACTTGCAGCCAGGTGTCCGAAAATAGCAGCACATTGCCAGGTTTTATCAGCATTTCCCCATTTTTCAGAGTGATCATCAGCAATCTGAATTTCGACTGAGTGAGGAATCCAGTTTTTCGTATTACTGCAATATACTATTACCCCGCTGTTTGTACCATCCGCGGTTTTGAATTCAAGATCAATAACAAAATTATCATAATCTGCTTTTGTCCATATACACTGATCTTCTGTAGCAGTTAAAATACCATTTTTATAACTCCATATCCCGTCAGGATAATCTGCATTTGACAAGTCCTCCGTGAACAACGGCTTCCAGTCGCCGGCTAATACGACAGTCCCCAGCAGGGTAAAGAAAAACGTTAAAATAATAAAGTTCAGTTTCTTCATTTTAATCAAATTTTAGTTAACTATTCATATTGCTAAAATAGCTGATTTTTTTACAAAATTTTTCTATATGGGAAAAGATTACAGAATATATTTTTGCCTGATAGATTTTATAATAGTGTTATAAAATTCATTACAACATATAAATCAGTTTGTTGGGGGAAATATGTTCTTTTATTAAGATCTTAAGAGATAGCGCTGATTTGCCAGACTTTTTATTAAATTTACAGGAAATTAATTTAATTCAACAAATCAGCTTTTCTGATGAAACTATGAAGCAAGCATGATTAAAATATATGTTAGTTCTATGAGATGTCTTTGAAAATTACTAATTCAAATTTTATGATACTGAAAAAGAAAAAAATGTTGAATATTGTGATCCTTTTTAGCACGGTATTATTTTGTATGTGCACGGGAGGTAATGCTCCCGTAGATGAAGAGGGCAGGCCTGAGATCGTGAGAAAAGGCACTGTTGAAGTTGATCTGGTGGAGACCAGTCCGGTAGTTTTCAACAACAAAGTGTATAGGTTTGAGTATGTGAGAGCAGGTTATTGGAACAACGATACTGGTGATTCTTATTTACGGTTTATTGATCATGAAACAGGAGAACCAACAAAATCATTTGCCGAAGGGTTCCATCTTGGAAGCGCCTTTGTTTATAAAGATATTGTTTATGTGACTGCAGTTGATATCTGGAATGGTGAGGAAATATATGTCTTTAAGTCTGATGACCTGAATAATTGGGACAGATGGATGGCTTTTAAGCTCCCCGGGTATGGTATTTTTAATACCTCTCTTGACAGGGCAGAAGATAAATTTGTGCTGATGTTTGAGATAGGCAAACCCGAAGAAGAAGCAGGAAAAAGGTTTACAGCCCGTTTTGCAGTTTCAGATGATCTTCATAACTGGGAAATATTGCCATCTGACCATAATTATGCTAAGGATCGATATACAGCCCCCCACTGTCTGAGGTATCTGGACGGCTACTACTATGATTTTTATCTTGAAGTTCATGATGGATTTGAAACCCGGGTTGTCCGATCGAAAGATCTGATAAACTGGGAAGCCAGCCCTTTGAATCCTGTGTTAAAAGCTTCCCCCGGGGATAAGAAAATAGCTAACAGTGACTTACCGGAGGAATTAAAGCAAAAAATTGCAGGGGCAGAGAATATTAATAATTCGGATATAGATTTTTGTGAATATAATGGCAGACTGATCATTAATTATTCATGGGGCAACCAGAAAGGGGTTGAATTTTTGGCTGAAGCTTATTATGAAGGTACACAGGAGCAGTTCCTTAAGGGTTGGTTCCCTGAATAATGCAGTGAGATCATCTGAGTAATGGGGGGTTTTCATTTATAATAATAAATATAATGTTTAACTATGAACGGATTAAAAGATTTTTCCAACCATTACCCTGAGAAGGATAAACTAATAACAATAAAAAATAAACCAATCAATTAACAGCACTATGAATTCATATTGTAAAAACAGGAATTATGATCCTTCTGGATACCTAAGCAGAAAACAGTTCATTCATCAGATAATGGCCGGGGTAGGGGGAATGGCTCTTTATGGTTGCATAAAAAAAGATCAGAAGCCTCCCAATATAGTTTTGATCATATCTGATGATCAGGGATGGGGGGATTATGGATTTATGGGACATAAGGTAATCAGGACGCCTAACCTGGATAGGTTGGCTTCTGAGAGTAAAGTATTTGCAAGGGGATATGTGGCTGCTCCGTTATGCGGGCCTTCACTTGCTTCTATAATAACTGGATTGCATCCGCATCAGCACGGTAAAACAAGTAATGATCCGCCCCAACAGCAACAGATAGAAGGAATTAATTCAAACACTGCCGGATGGCCGGAAGAGCGTCGCAAGTTAAGGGAGCAGGTAATATTTAATTTTTCGAAATTCCCGGCTCTGCCTGAAGAGCTTAAAGAGTTGGGTTATCTGAGCCTGCAGACCGGTAAATGGTGGATGGGGAATTACCGCACTGGCGGGTTTACTCATGGCATGACTCATGGAGATATGGACAGGGGAGGCAGGCATGGCGATGAAGGATTGAAGATAGGCCGGGAGACCATGAAGCCGATTTATGATTTTCTGGATAATGCGGCCGGCCAGCCCTTTTTTATCTGGTATGCCCCATTTTTGCCACATTCGCCTCACAATCCGCCGGAACGTCTTTTAACCAAATATACCGATAAAACAGATTCAATCCACGTTGCACGCTATTGGGCAAATTGCGAATGGTTCGATGAAACATGCGGTGATTTATTAAATCATCTTGATGAAAAGGGAATATCTGAAAACACTTTGATTCTATATGTATGTGATAATGGCTGGATTCAGCAACCGGACAAAGGCGGTTATGCCGGAAAATCAAAAAGGACTCCTTATGAGGGAGGCATCAGGACCCCTATAATGATAAAATGGCCGGGGCATGTATCTGCCGGATTTGATGAAACTACCCTGGTAAGCAGTATAGATTTTGCACCTACTGTACTTAATGCATGTGGGTTAGATCCTACACCAGATATGCAGGGCGTTGATTTAACCGACAGCAGGGCTCTTAAAAACCGTAAAGCCGTTTTTGGAGCTGCTTACACTCATGATGCCGTCGATATTAATAATCCTTTATCAAGTTTGAAGTATGCATATGTGCTTGAAGGGGAATGGAAATTGATACTTCCTTCGGGAAGAAATGATACGGGTACTGAACCGGAATTATATCATGTTGCCGAAGATCCGGCCGAAAAGTTTAATGTTGCAGATTCAAATCCTGAAAAGGTAGCTCATTTGAAACAACTAATCAAAGAATGGTGGAGTGAGGCTGTTCCCGGTTAGTTAATTATAAAAATTCATTAAGTTTGCAGGTCTTTTGTGACTAATTGAATATATTTTAATAATTTATCTTATATGCATGTAAGGCACTATAATGACTATCCTCATAATAATTTTAAAACATATAAAAATGAAGGAAATAAATACCTTAAGTAAGATTTTACCTGTTATTTCTGCTTTGATTTTTTTTCAGGTTTTTTTTGTTAAAGCATCAGTACCCGTAAGAGCATCAGAACCCCCTAATATAGTTTTAATTATAGCTGATGACCTTGGCTTCTCTGATCTTGGCTGCTATGGAGGTGAGATTGAAACACCGGCTCTTGACAGGCTTGCAGAAAACGGACTTCGTTTTACACAATTTTATAATTGCGGGCGCTGCTGGCCTACACGTTCCTCACTGCTGACAGGCTATTACGCCCAACAGGTAAATGTTGATGGTAAGAGAGCCGCTTTTCCGAGATGGGGATACCTGGTGTCTCATCACCTGAAACAGGCTGGTTACAGAAGCTATCACAGCGGCAAATGGCATGTAACCAATGTAGCTACAAAAGTTGATCAGGGCGGATTTGACCGTTCCTTTGATTGCACCCGTACAGATAGCCATCACCTTACTCCCAGGCCTGAAGATCTTTTTCTGGATGATAAAAGTTTTAATGAATTATCGTCTGAATCAATCGGAAAGGATTATTATTCCACCACTGCTGTGGCAGATTATTCTATCAGGTTTCTTAAGGAACATCAGCAGAAGTATTCTGATAAGCCTTTTTTTCTGTATGCAGCTTTTATCTCGCCACATTTCCCTTTACAGGCGCTGCAGAAAGATATTGATAAATATCGTAGCCGCTACCTTGAAGGTTGGGAAAAACTAAAAAAAGAAAGATATGAGCGTCAGAAGGAACTGGGATTTGAATTGGGTGAGAACAGTGCGTTTGAATACCATGTAACTGCACCATGGAGCTGGCCTGCAAAATGGCTGAAGGATTCTGTTCCGGGTGAATTACGATATGCTAAGCCCTGGTACCAGCTGAGTGAAGAAGAGAAGCAACTTCAGGCAACAAAGATGGCTATACATGCGGCTATGGTTGATCGTATCGATTTAGAAACACGCAGGATTCTTGATCAGGTAAAAGCCATGGGAGAAGAGGAAAATACTCTGGTTATTTTTCTTTCGGACAATGGGGCCAGTGCAGAGCAGATCATCCGCGGCGATGGTCATGATAAAGATGCGCCTTTGGGATCAGCAGGTTCTTATCTTTGTCTGGGGCCCGGATTTTCAACTGCAAGCAACACCCCTTTCAGGAGACATAAATTCTGGACCCATGAGGGTGGCATTACTACCCCGATGATCGCTTACTGGCCGGATGGGATTAAAGAGAGGGGGGCAATACGTTATTCGATGGGCCATGTTGTTGACTTCCTGCCAACTTTTTTGGAACTTGCCGGAGTTGATGCGTTAAGGGAGAAAGACGGATATGAAGCTCCGCCTCTGCCCGGAAAGAGTTTGGTTCCTTTATTTGAAAAAGACCTGCAACCTGATCGTGAGATATATTTCAGCCATGGAGGCAATAAAGCAATACGGCAGGGCAGCTGGAAAGCAGTGATTTCGTCTGATATCGATGGGAGGTGGCAGTTGTATGATATGAAAGAGGACCGTACTGAACTGAATAATCTGGCTGATGATTTTTATAATTTCGGAGATCCTTCGTGGAAAATGAAAAATCATGAACGCCTGGAACAAATGAAAGGCCGCTGGGAAGAACTCGACGAATTGTACCAGGAGCAGGGTAAAGTGGGCCTGCCATAGCATTATAAAGCCGGATATAAGCAGACATCAGACGAATATTTTTTTATTATTCAGCTATTAAAAATAATTTCTGTCAAGAGTAAATTGTTGATAACTTGTTCAGTCCGGCCGTTAAATAAGGTATAATCCTTCTGAAATTATCACTATTTTAGCAATTGAAAAAATTTTGAATTTGACTGTTTTTTACTGCCAAGACTAAGCTATGCCAAAATTCCCTCATTATCTGCAACCTGATGCAATGGATTGCGGTCCGACATGCCTGAGGATCGTAGCTAAATATTTTGGCAGGCATTACAACCTGGAAACTTTGCGTGAACTTACATGGAAAACAAGGGAAGGTGTGTCATTGCTTACTATCAGTGATGCAGCTGAAAAAATTGGTTTCAGGACGCAGGGTGTAAGGATTACGCTGGATAAAATTTCTGAAATACCATTACCTGCTATTATTCATTGGACACAAAACCACTTTGTTGTTCTTTATAAGATTGAGAGGAAGGGATCTTTTTTATCATCTGTTTTTCGAAATAATAAAAAAGATACCATCTTTTATTATGTTTCTGATCCGGCTCACGGGCTGCTTAAGTACAGTGAGGATGAGTTTGTCCGCTATTGGGCTTCTACAAAGATGAATGGGGAAGCTGCGGGGATTGCCCTGCTGCTGGAACCAACAGCCGATTTTTACAGGGAAGAGGGTGAAGAGATCAGGAAGACCGGATTCGGATATCTTTTTTCATATCTGAGGCCTTACAGGAAATTACTTTCACAGTTGCTTCTTGGATTTCTGACCGGTAGTCTGATAACTCTCATCTTCCCGTTTCTTACGCAGGCAATAGTTGATATAGGTATAACTAACAATAATCTTAACTTTATTATACTTGTACTGATTGCCCAGCTGGTGCTTGCCGTAAGCCAGACGGCAGTGGGATTTATCAGGAGCTGGATCATGCTTCATACCAGCGCCAGGGTAAGTATATCATTAATTTCCGACTTTCTGATCAAGCTGATGAGACTGCCAATTCGTTTTTTTGATACAAGGCTTATTGGCGATCTAAGGCAACGTATAGATGATAATCAGCGTATCCAGGATTTCCTTACAGGTAATCTGATAACCATGTCGTTCGGAATTTTCATCTTTGTGATCTATAGTTTTGTAATGGCTTATTATGACTGGCTTATCCTGCTTGTTTTTTATGGGGGAAGCGGATTATATGTTTTGTGGATAATGTTGTTTCTGAAGAAAAGGAAAGAGCTGGATTATAAGCGGTTCAATGTGGCCTCCGACAATCAGGGTAATTTATATCAGTTAATAACAGGTATCCAGGAAATAAAACTCAATAATTGCGAGAAACAAAAGCGCTGGGAATGGGAACGCATTCAGGCAAAACTTTTTAAGGTAAATGTAAAGAGCTTAATGCTTAATCAAAATCAGCAGTCCGGCTCGGTACTTATTAACCAGGTAAAAAATATTCTTATTTCATTTATTGCTGCCAAATCAGTTATTGAGGGGGATATGACACTTGGTATGATGATGGCAATACATTTTATTATAGGACAATTAAACAGTCCGTTAAATGAATTTATAACCTTTGTAAGAGCGGGACAGGATGCAAGGATAAGCCTCGGACGGCTTGGAGAGATACATGAGCGGGAAGATGAAGAGAAGCCGGAAGAACAAAAAAATTATGAACTCCCTGAAAATCCTGAAATTAAAATTTCGGGCATGGCCTTTCATTATGAAGGCCCTAAATCACCAAGAGTTCTGAATAATATCAACCTTATAATTCCTATAAACAGAGTAACGGCTATTGTGGGGGCAAGCGGAAGTGGCAAGACTACACTCATAAAGATGATGCTGGGCTTCTATCCGCCCTTTGAGGGGAAAATAGAGATAGGGGGTATCTCACTTCAGCAGTTCTGCATGGAAATGTGGAGGAGCAAATGCGGCGTGGTTATGCAGGACGGATTTATCTTTTCTGATACAATTACAAAGAACATTGCTGTCTCTGAGGATTATCCCGATCGTGAAAGGCTTCGTGAAGCAGTGAAGATTGCCAATATAAGTGATTTTATAGAAAGCCTCCCCCTGCGTTTCAATACAAAGATCGGCCAGGAGGGTACCGGACTGAGCCAGGGGCAGAAACAACGTATTCTGATTGCCCGGGCAATATATAAAAATCCCCCGTTTCTTTTTTTTGATGAAGCTACTAATTCGTTGGATGCAAAGAATGAGAAGGTTATCATTGAAAATTTATCCGGCTTCTATAAGGGAAGAACGGTTGTCACTGTTGCACACAGACTCAGCACTGTCAGGAATGCTGATAATATCGTTGTTCTTGACAAGGGAGAAATTGTGGAACAAGGGAGACATAATGAACTGGCAGCTAAAAAAGGCATCTATTACGAACTTGTTAAGAACCAGCTGGAACTGGGAAGCTGAGCTGTGAATTATAGAGATTGTTTGAAGAAATGAAATGCTATGCCGCTTAATGTTTTAAAATGACTATCTGGCGGATAAGCGCCATTTGGCTGGCATAACATGAGGATAAACCGTGTTTAAAATATAATGAAGATGCATAATATTTATTTTCAGTAAGAGTTAATAATTAGTCCATAAAGTAAAGAGTCTGGATTAGAAAGTTCGCTGACAAGGCTTGCGCAGACCGAAAAATATGAGTTTACTTAATCGTAAATGACCATTTTGAGGGCAAGCGTAACGCAGTCAGCGGACTTTATAGACGGACTAATTAGATTTTTAGGTGTAATATAAATCAGCTTCCGGAATGGCAGAAAAAGGAGAAAACATAGAGATCAGGTCAGCTGAAGTTCAGGAGATTCTTGGCACCCCGCCAAGATGGATTGTCAGATGGGGAATAACGATTATTTTTCTGGTATTCCTGATTTTGCTTAGCGGAAGTTATTTTTTTAAATATCCCGATCTTATCTCTTCACGGGTGACAATTCTTTCGCAAAATCCGCCTGTACAGATTGTTGCAAGATCCAATGGTAAGATTGATCAGCTGTTTGTTACGAACAACCAACAGGTCAGTGAAGGAGATCTCCTTGCTGTAATAGAGAATACGGCCAATTATACTGATGCATACAGTTTATTAAGCAAGCTTGATTCAATAGAAGGTTATTTTGATAATCCCGGTAGGTTTTCAGATGTTTCTTTCAATGAGGATTATAGTCTGGGCCAATACCATACTTATTTTTCATCCTTTATCAGCCAACTGAGAAAGTATCAGACATTCCTTACTTATAATCCAAATGACCAGCGGGTAGAGTCTTTGAAAAAGCAAGTTGAGGATTATCAGAATTTTTTTGGAAAATTAAGAGAGCAGATTTCAATTTTGCAGCAGGATTATGAATTGGCTGTCAGTCGATTTTGCCGTGACTCCCTGCTTTATGAACAGCAAATAATGTCAAAAGCAGAATTTGAAAAATCGAAAGCATCTATGCTGAAACAGAAATTTGCTTATCAAAATGCGATTACTGATCTTGCAAATACGAGGATAGTGATGAATAATCTTAAACAGCAGATACAGGAGCAGGAAGTATTAAAAGCTGAAAATGATAATCAACTGCTTGCTGCTCTGAAGGAAAAATACGATAATCTTTCC
Source organism: uncultured Prolixibacteraceae bacterium (assembly GCA_964540755.1). Taxonomy (GTDB): domain Bacteria; phylum Bacteroidota; class Bacteroidia; order Bacteroidales; family Prolixibacteraceae; genus JAAYJR01. Next base: position 9,081 of record CAZIOB010000127.1, read on the forward strand.
AATCAGCTTATCGGGTGGGAGCAGACTTATATTTTAAAGACTCCTATATCAGGCCAGGTTACCTTCACCAATATCTGGAGTGCAAATCAGTTTGTTACTTCCGGCAGTACGGTTTTTACTGTTGTGCCGGTAAAAAAACAAAATATCATAGGCAGGGCGGTCGTCCCTATAAGAGGGGCCGGTAAAATAGAAGCAGGACAAAGAGTGAATATAAAACTTGATAACTTTCCACATATTGAATATGGAATGATTGAGGGACAAGTATCCAATATTTCCAAGGTGCCTGTTAATACAGAACAGGGCGCATTTTATACAGTAGAAATTATACTTATTAATAATATGGTAACAAATTATAACAGGGAGTTGCCATTTAATCAGGAGATGCAAGGCATTGCAGAAATTATTACCAAAGATCGAAGAATGATTGAACGCCTGATTGAACCGGTTGTTTCAGTGGCTAAAGAGAGATTTTGAGAAATCCGGCGGAACCTTCGAAATCATCAAGTCTTTTCCAAATAATCTTTCAATTTGTCAGGATTACTCATATTACTGAATCTGTTTGATACCGGACGAACCTTGTCCCGGAGGATTTTGAGTTGTAATATAATTATTAAGTGAATAAAATTTTTTATAAAAAAAAGCTGAAAAGGTTTGTCCTTTAATCAAATTTAGTACTTTTGCGTGCCGTTTTTGCAGGGTTTCTCTGCTATTAGATATTAAAAAATATGGTTTTTAATAAAATTTAACATACTTTTGCAGTCCGTTTTCGGACAGTTTAGTTTAAAAAAATAAATAATAAAATCAGGTATCTATGCCGACGATACAACAGTTAGTAAGAAAAGGAAGACAAAGGAAAGTGGAGAAGAGCAAGTCTCCTGCACTGGATTCATGCCCGCAACGTCGTGGTGTATGTGTCCGTGTCTATACAACCACACCAAAAAAACCGAATTCTGCCATGAGAAAGGTGGCAAGGGTGAGGCTTACAAACGGTAAGGAGGTTAATGCTTATATACCGGGTGAAGGACATAACCTTCAGGAACACTCAATTGTTCTGGTCCGCGGGGGCAGGGTAAAAGATCTGCCGGGAGTACGTTACCATTTAATTCGTGGTGCCCTTGATACGGCGGGTGTTGAAGGCCGGTTACAACGTCGTTCAAAATATGGTGCCAAGAAACCAAAAAATAAAAATAAATAAGGAATAATAAATAATAAATTGTAAGCGGTGGTTTGGTTGAGTAAGTTTATCTGTTAGTCTTCCCTGGATGAGCTGAAGACCGCCGAAGGGCAGCCAATTTAAATAACACAAAAAAAGAGACAATGAGAAAGGCAAAACCTAAAAAGAGAATTTTATTACCAGATCCTAAGTACAATGATTTGTTGGTAGCACGGTTTATCAATGACCTGATGAAGGACGGGAAAAAATCACTTGCATATTCAATTTTTTATGATACTCTCGACATAGTCGGGAAGCGTGTATCAGATACTGAACTTACCCCGCTTGAAATCTGGAAAAAAGCGCTGGAGAATGTTACCCCTGCAGTAGAGGTAAAAAGCCGTCGTGTTGGCGGGGCTACCTTTCAGGTGCCTATGGAGATACGACAGGAGAGGAAAGTAGCTATCAGTATTAAAAATCTGATATTATTCGCACGTAAACGTTCTGGCAAATCGATGGCCGATAAACTGGCTGCTGAGATTATTGCTGCATATAACAATGAAGGTGGGGCGTTTAAGAGGAAAGAAGATACTCACCGTATGGCCGAAGCAAACCGTGCTTTTGCTCACTTCAGATTTTAGATAGTGTTGCAAAGTGTTTATTAGAGGATAATAAAAAGAAAATAAAATAGGACATATATTATAGTATGGCTGTACAAAATCTGAAAAATACAAGAAATATTGGCATTATGGCACACATCGATGCGGGGAAAACCACGGTTACGGAGCGAATTTTGTTCTATACCGGGTTGACTCACCGCCTTGGTGAGGTTCATGAAGGTTCAGCCACTATGGATTGGATGGAGCAGGAGCAGGAGAGGGGCATAACCATCACTTCGGCAGCCACTACTACATTTTGGAAATATAAAGATACCGAGCATAAAATAAATCTGATTGATACACCAGGACATGTAGATTTTACCGTTGAGGTTGAAAGATCATTAAGAGTCCTTGATGGGGCAGTTGCACTTTTTTGTGCTGTTGGCGGTGTTGAGGCTCAATCGGAGACAGTATGGAGACAGGCTGAGAAATACAGTGTGCCACGTGTTGCGTTTGTAAATAAGATGGACCGCCAGGGAGCTGATTTTTTCAATGTTTATCATGAAATTAAAGAAAAACTTGGAGCCAATCCAATTCCTGTTCAGATTCCAATCGGATCAGAAGAGAATTTTGAAGGAGTTATAGACCTTATAGAGATGAAAGCAGTGCGCTGGTTCGATGATGAAACCATGGGCACAAATTATACTTTGGAGGATATTCCTGAAAACCTTATTGAGCAGGCAGAAGAGTGGCGGGGAAAATTAGTGGAATCTCTGGCAGAGATAGATGATTATCTGTTAGAACGCTACCTGGAAAATCCTGATACTATCACTAAGGATGAGATGCAGGATTTTATCCGCCGGGCAACGATAGAGGGGGTTATCGTTCCCATGATGTGTGGATCAGCATTCAAGAATAAAGGTGTTCAACGTTTGCTTGATGCTGTTTGTGCATATCTTCCCAGTCCGCTTGATAAAGGGGATATTACAGGCATTAACCCTGTAATAAAAAAGGAAGTTGTACGTACTGCCAACATAGAGGAACCATTAGCTGCTTTGGCATTTAAAATTGCCACAGATCCTTATGTCGGACGGATAGCTTATATGCGAGTTTATTCCGGAAAAATAGAGGCTGGTTCGCAGGTTCTTAATATACGCACAGGAAAGAAGGAACGAATTTCACGCCTGTACCAGATGCATTCAAATAAACAGAATCCCAAGGATGTAATTTTTGCAGGTGATATATGTGCAGCTGCCGGTTTTAAGGATATTAATACAGGCGATACGCTTTGTGATTTTAAACATCCCATTGAACTTGAAAGGATGGAGTTTCCGGAGCCGGTAATCGGCATAGCGGTTGAACCAAAATCTCAAAATGACCTTGACCGTTTATCAAACGGTCTGGCTAAGCTGGCTGAGGAAGATCCTACTTTTCAGGTATCTGTCGATGCGGAATCCGGACAAACTATTATCCGGGGCATGGGAGAACTCCACCTGGAAATAATCATTGACCGGCTCAGGAGGGAATTTAATGTTGAATGTAATCAGGGAACTCCCCAGGTTTCATACAAGGAGGCTATCAGTCTGCCGGTTGAACACCGCGAAGTATTTAAGAAACAAACCGGCGGCCGCGGTAAATTTGCTGAAATAGTTGTAATGATAGAACCTGCTGATGATAGTAAAAGCGGGTTGGAATTTATTGATAAGGTTAAGGGAGGTAATATACCGCGCGAATACATTCCTTCAGTACAAAAAGGATTCAAAGAAGTAATGTCAAACGGTCCTTTGGGAGGTTTTCCGGTTGACAATTTGAAAGTAACTTTACTTGATGGTTCTTTTCATCCTGTTGATTCCGATCAATTGTCATTTGAGATTTGTGCCAAACAGGCATTCAGAAGAGCTGCTCCCAAAGCCGGACCTAAATTACTTGAACCTGTTATGGATATTGAAATTGTTACTCCGGAGCAATATATGGGAGATATTATTGCGGATTTGAATCGCAGACGCGGAGAAATAGAAGGGATGCAAACCAAAGGTAATACCAAGGTTATAAATGCAAGTGTTCCGCTGGCTGAGCAATTTGGATATGTGACTGTTTTGCGGACCCTTTCATCGGGGAGAGCAACTTCGTCTATGGAATTCAGCCACTATCAGGAAGTGCCTCAGTCACTTGCAATAAAAGTGCTGGAAAATATCCAGGGAAGATTAGATTTATTATAAATTAATTATAACAGAGTTCTTATTATGAACCAAAAGATAAGGATAAAACTGAAATCATACGATCATAATCTGGTTGACAAGTCGGCCGAGAAGATTGTAAAAACTGTAAAAACCACAGGAGCTGTGGTAAGCGGACCTATACCATTGCCTACGCACAAAAGGATTTTTACGGTTTTGCGCTCCACCTTCGTAAATAAAAAATCAAGGGAGCAGTTTCAATTGTCTTCATACAAACGTCTGATCGATATTTACAGCTCGACAGCAAAGACAATTGACGCCTTAATGAAGCTGGAATTGCCCAGTGGCGTTGAAGTAGAAATTAAAGTTTGATAATTTAAAAAAAAGTAGTCAAAAATGGCTGGTATTATTGGGAGAAAAATCGGAATGACATCAGTATTCAGTGAGGAGGGAAAGAATATCCCCTGCACTGTGATAGAAGCCGGTCCTTGCGTGGTCACACAGGTAAAGACCACGGAAAAAGAAGGATATGATGCCCTGCAGCTTGCCTTCGGAGAAAAGAAAGAGAGCAGAAGCAGCAAGGCTGAATTCGGGCATTTCAGGAAAGCCCGTATTACACCCAGAAAAAAGTTAGTGGAGTTTAAAAATACTTATAACGAAGATTATAAACTGGGCGACCAGATAAAAGTCGGTATATTTCATGAACTTGATTATGTTGATGTGGTCGGTACTTCCAAGGGAAAGGGTTTTCAGGGAGTAGTAAAACGTCATGCTTTCAGGGGAGTTAATGATCAGACTCATGGTCAGCATAACAGATTAAGGGCTCCCGGATCTATTGGTGCATCTTCATGGCCAAGTCGTGTTTTTAAGGGTATGAGGATGGCTGGAAGACAAGGCAATGAAGCAGTTACCATTGAGAACCTGTTAGTGATTAAAGTCATTCCCGAAAAAAATTTATTAGTGGTGAAAGGTTCAGTGCCTGGCGCCAAAGGTTCATATTTAATAATTAGGAAACAATGGAACTAAGTATATTGAATATAGAAGGAAAAGAAACCGGGCGTAAAGTAACGCTGGACGATGGCATATTTGGTATTGATCCTAATGATCATGCCATTTATCTGGCAGTTAAGCAGTATATGGCTAATAATCGCCAGGGAACTCATAAAACCCGTGAAAGAAGCGAAGTTAAGGGTAGTACCCGAAAAATCAAAAGACAAAAAGGGACAGGTACAGCCAGGGCAGGTAGTATAAAATCTCCTGTTTTTCGGGGAGGAGGTACGGTTTTCGGTCCCCGGCCAAGAGACTACAGCTTTAAATTGAACAAAAAAGTGAAGCTATTGGCAAAGAAATCAGCGTTAACATATAAAGCACGTGAAAACAGAATAATAGTGTTGGAAGATTTTGATCTGGAAGCTCCGAAAACAAAGGAACTGATGAATATTAACAGGAATCTTCAGATTGCTGATAAAAAGTCACTTTTCGTTTTACCGGCCGAAAATAATAATATATATTTGTCCTCCAGAAATTTACAAGGCGTTTCAGTCACAAGTGCTTCAAACATAAATACTTATCAGATTATGAATGCAAGAACTATTGTAATGCTGGAAGGTTCTGTGAAGAAAATTGAAGAGGCATTTAAAATATAAGGCGAATTAATGATGGATATTTTAATAAAACCATTGGTTACTGAAAAGATGAACTCACTCGCTGAGAAGTTCAACAGATATGGATTTATTGTTGATAGAAGAGCGAGCAAGCCGCAGATAAAATCTGCCGTGGAGAATCTTTACAATGTGAAGGTACAGTCCATAAACACAATGATATATGGAGGCAAGGTTAAATCACGTTATACCAAATCAGGTATTATCAGCGGTAAGACTGCATCTTATAAGAAAGCAATAGTAACCCTTGCCGAAGGAGATAGTATTGATTTTTATAGTAATATTTAATTAACAATGGCAGTAAGAAAAATAAAACCAGTAACCCCGGGTCAAAGGCATAAAATTATCGGAGCTTTTGATACTATTACTGCATCTGCACCTGAAAAATCATTGTTGGAGCCCCATAAGAGGACCGGCGGCAGGAATAACCAGGGTCGCATGACAATGAGATATAGAGGTGGGGGACACAAGAGGCGTTATCGCAGAATTGATTTCAAGCGTGATAAGGATAATATCATTGCTGTTGTTGATTCAATCCAGTATGATCCAAATCGTAGTTCACGAATAGCCCTTCTTAAATATGAGGATGGTGAAAAACGGTACATAATTGCACCTAATGGTTTGCAGGCAGGTCAAACAGTAAAAAGCGGCCCGGGTGTTGAACCGGAAATTGGAAATGCATTACCCTTGTCTGATATACCACTCGGTACTTTAGTGCATAATATTGAGCTGAAGCCGGGAAAGGGAGGAGCTATGGCCCGTAGCGCAGGTTCTTACGCGCAGTTGACATCACGTGAAGGGAGATATGCAATTCTCAAATTACCATCTGGTGAATCACGTATGATATTGACAACCTGCAGGGCTACTGTTGGTATGGTTGGAAATGCAGAGCATAACCTGGAAGAATCCGGAAAGGCCGGGAGGTCCAGATGGCTTGGAAGAAGACCCCGGGTACGAGGCGTAGTTATGAATCCTGTGGATCACCCGATGGGTGGCGGTGAAGGACGTGCATCAGGAGGTCATCCCCGCTCGCGGAAAGGACTTCTTGCAAAAGGATACAAGACACGTCCGGTTAAGAAAGCTTCCAGCAAATATATTTTAGAACGTAGGAAAAAATAGAATAAGGTAAAGAATTATGAGTCGTTCGTTAAAAAAAGGTCCTTTTATTGATTTTAAGCTCGAAAGAAAAATTCTTGCCATGAATGAGGCAGGGAAAAAGTCAGTTGTTAAAACATGGGCCAGGGCTTCGGTAATCTCCCCCGATTTTGTGGGACACACAATAGCTGTCCACAACGGGAATAAATTTATACCTATTTATATTACGGAAAATATGGTAGGACACAGGTTGGGCGAATTTGCGCCGACAAGGACTTTCAGGAGTCATGCGGGTAACAGAAGATGATAAATCAGGTAAATATACAGTATTGATAATTATAAATAAAACAGAATGGGTGCCAGAAAAAGAATAGCAGCAGAAAAAAGAAAAGAGGCAAGAAAAAAGCAATATTATGCTGTTTTACGAAACTGCCCGACATCTCCCAGAAAAATGAGGCTGGTAGCTGATATGATCCGCGGCATGGAGGTGAATAAGGCACTGGATGTATTAAAATATTCCTCTAAGGAGGCATCCGCCAGAGTAGAGAAACTCCTTCTTTCGGCTATTGCCAACTGGCAGGCTAAAAATGAAGGAGAACGTTTGGATGAGAGTGAACTTTATGTCAGTAAAATCATGGTAGATTCCGGCCGGATTCTTAAAAGATTACGTCCGGCTCCCCAGGGAAGAGCACATCGGATCAGGAAAAGGTCGAATCATGTGACCATTTTTGTTGACAGAAAGGAAAGTATTGTTGAAGAAAATCTTAATAAATAGTACATGGGACAAAAAGTAAATCCAATTTCAAATCGTTTGGGATTCATCAATGGATGGGATTCAAATTGGTTCGGTGGTGATGATTATGGTGAAAAGCTGGAGGAGGACCAGAAAATTCGGGAATATTTAAATGCCCGTCTTGCTAAAGCCAGCATATCCAAGATTGTTATTGAACGTACATTGAAGCTCATCACCATTACTGTTCATACTTCACGTCCCGGTATTATTATTGGTAAAGGTGGGCAGGAAGTTGATAAACTTAAGGAAGAGCTCAAGAAGATTACCAATAAAGAGGTTCAGATCAATATCTTTGAAATTAAACGTCCTGAACTCGATGCGAAAATAGTTGCAAATAATGTTGCGCGGCAGATAGAGGGCAAGATTGCTTACCGCAGGGCTGTTAAGATGGCCATAGCTTCAACCATGAGGATGGGCGCTGAAGGTATTAAGATATTGGTATCAGGACGATTGAACGGGGCTGAAATGGCTCGTTCGGAGATGTACAAAGATGGCCGTACGCCTTTACATACACTGCGTGCTGATATTGATTATGCCCTGGCAGAAGCTTTGACAAAGACCGGGCTTATAGGAGTTAAAGTCTGGATATGTAAAGGTATGGTCTATGGAACCCGTGACCTTTCTCCTAATGTGGGCATGAAGCAGGCTCGCGGAGGAAAGAGTGTCGGTGGTGGTTCCCGTGGCGGAAGAAGAAGAAAATAGTGGTTTTACAGTGATAATTTTTAAGGAATGTTACAACCAAAAAAGGTAAAATTCAGAAGAGTACAAAAAGGCCGTATGAAAGGCAATGCTCAGCGGGGCAACCAGCTTGCTTTCGGTTCTTTCGGAATAAAGTCATTGGAACAGGCCTGGATAACAGGTCGCCAGATTGAAGCGGCAAGGGTTGCTGTTACCCGGCATATGCAGAGGCAGGGACAAATATGGATCAGGATATTTCCTGACAAGCCCATAACAAAGAAGCCTGCTGAAGTACGTATGGGGAAAGGGAAAGGAGCTCCTGAAGCGTTTGTTGCACCGGTTACTCCGGGCAGGATAATTATTGAGGCTGAAGGTGTGCCTTTTAATATAGCCAGGGAAGCCCTGCGTCTTGCAGCACAAAAGTTGCCGGTCACAACAAAGTTCGTGGTGAGAAGGGATTTTCATGAAGAATAAAAGATGATAGATTATGAAAATATCTGAAATTAAAGAAATGACAACTAAGGAAATAGTTGAGAAAATACAGCTGGAAAAGGAGAATTTGGTTCGTCTTCGTATGAATCATGCTGTATCGCCATTGGATAATCCCATGAAGCTCAAAGAAGCCAGAAAGAACATTGCAAGGCTCAAAACAGTGTTTCGTCAGAGGGAATTAAGTGAAACCCAGAATTAGATCAGCAATGGAAGAGAATAAAGTAGTGAGAAATCTCAGGAAGGAAAGAGTGGGTGTTGTTGTCAGCAACAAAATGGATAAAACCATTATAGTCGCTGTTAAACGTAAAGTTAAACACCCGATATATGGTAAGTTTGTAAATAAGACAACAAAGCTATACGCCCACAATGATAAAGAGACCTGCAACATTGGTGATGTTGTGCGGATTATGGAAACACGCCCCCTCAGTAAAACTAAATGTTGGAGATTAATTGAAATAATTGAAAGAGCTAAGTAATTATGATACAACAAGAAACAAGATGTTCAGTTGCCGATAACAGTGGAGCGAAGGAGGTACTTTGTATCCGTGTTCTCGGAGGTACAAGAAAACGTTATGCCTCAATCGGCGATACTATTGTTGTTACCGTCAAGAGCGCCATACCGGGCAGCGAAGTTAAAAAAGGAACAGTTTCCAAAGCTATTGTTGTCCGCACAAAAAAGGAAGTACGAAGGGCAGATGGTTCTTATATACGTTTTGACGATAATGCTGTAGTGCTTTTAAATAATCTTGGTGAAATCAGGGGCACTCGAATTTTCGGACCTGTTTCGCGTGAGCTAAGAGATAAAAATATGAAAATAATTTCTCTTGCACCAGAAGTGCTTTAAATTGAAAATAGTACAAGATGCAGAAAAAATTACACATAAAGAAAGGAGACACGGTTGTTGTAATCACAGGTAACTATAAGGGCAGAAAAGGAAGGGTGCTGGAGGTGATAAGAAAAACCAACAGGGCTATTGTGGAAGGTGTTAACATGGTTAAAAGGCATTCAAAACCTGATGCAAAAAATCCACAGGGCGGTATTATTGAAAAGGAATCATCCATTCACATTTCTAATCTTATGCTGGTAGATCCTAAAACCGGAGAACCAACGCGTGTTGGAAGGAGATTAAATGATAAAGGTAAATTAGTTCGTTATTCAAAAGAATCCGGGGAGGAGATTAAGTGATGACATATATACCTAAATATAAAAAGAAATATAACGAAGAGATAGTTCCGGCAATGATGAAGGAATTCAACTATTCTTCGGTTATGCAGGTACCCAAATTGGAAAAGATCGTACTTAACCAGGGAGTGGGAGCAGCAATAGCTGATAAAAAAATCATTGACATTGCAACTAATGAGATGACAATGATTGCGGGTCAGAAGGCTGTTCAGACAGTTTCCAAAAAGGATATTTCCAATTTCAAACTGAGAAGAAAAATGCCAATCGGGGTACGTGTTACATTAAGACGTAACAGGATGTATGAATTCCTGGACAGGCTTATTTCGGCTACGTTGCCCCGTATCAGGGATTTTCGTGGTATTGAAAGTAAAATGGATGGTAATGGGAATTATACTCTTGGAATACCTGAACAGATTGTTTTTCCCGAAATAGTGCTGGATAAAGTGAGTAAAATTAATGGTATGAACGTTACTTTTGTGACTTCGGCAAAGACCGATGAAGAGGGGTTTGCTTTGTTAAGGGAACTGGGATTACCTTTTAAAAATATTAAAAAGAGCTGAGTTATGGCCAAAGAATCGATGAAAGCCCGTGAAAGAAAAAGGGAAAAACTAGTTGAGAAATATGCCGAAAAAAGAGCCAGGCTGAAAGCCGAAGGTGATTGGGTTGGCTTACAAAAGTTGCCTAAGAATTCTTCGCGTGTGCGTCTTCATAATCGGTGTAAACTTACGGGAAGGCCTAAGGGTTATATGCGGCAATTCGGGATCAGCAGGATCAATTTCCGTGAAATGGCTTCAACAGGGATTATCCCGGGTGTTAAAAAGGCTAGTTGGTAATTTTTGTAATAAAATGACTTAATAATGAGTAAAGTATCAGATCCGATAGCAGATTATCTGACAAGGATAAGGAATGCGATCCTTGCAAAACGCCGGATAGTGGATATCCCTGCTTCAAACCTGAAAAGGGAAATAACCAGGATATTAATGGAAAAGGGTTATATCCTTAATTATAAAATTGAAGAAGATACCGGTTACCAGGGTAATATTAAAATTGCTCTTAAGTATGATCAGGATACAAAATTGTCTGCGATCAAGGGATTAAAAAGAATAAGCAAACCCGGATTACGCCAGTATTGTAATAGTGATGAAATTCCGCGTGTTCTTAACGGATTGGGAATAGCTATTATTTCCACCTCAAGGGGAGTTATAACTGATAAGGAAGCCCGGGAAAAAAATATTGGCGGGGAAGTATTATGTTACGTCTATTAAAAGGAGGAACTGTAAATGTCAAGAATAGGTAAATTACCCATATCAATACCATCAGGAGTTGAAGTCAAAATTAACGATAACAATCTTGTTACTGTAAAAGGGCCTCTTGGTGAGTTAGAGCAACAGGTTGATCCGGGAATAGAGGTTAAGATCGAAGATAATACGATAAAATTAAACCGTTCCGGTGAGACAAAACGTAATAAATCCATGCATGGCCTTTATCGTGCCTTGATTTATAATATGGTGGAAGGCGTAGTGAAAGGATATGAAAAAAAGCTTGAGCTGGTTGGTGTTGGTTATCGTGCCGAAATGATGCCAAATAATGTACTAGACCTTGTTCTTGGCTATGCGCACCATATTTATCTGCAGCTGCCACCTGAAATCAAAGCAGAGGCAAGGTCTGACAAGAGAAGTAATCCTATAGTTACTCTCAGAAGTATTGACAAACAACTTTTAGGTCAGGTTGCTGCGAAAATAAGATCATTACGTAAGCCTGAACCTTATAAAGGCAAAGGTGTCAAATTTGTAGGTGAAGTATTACGGCGTAAGGCCGGTAAAGCCGCATCCAAATAATTTTTGAAAACAGGATATCATGGTATTAACAAAAATAGAAAGGCGAAAAAGAATAAAAGGCCGGGGTAAAAAAAGGATAACCGGCACGGCTGAACGTCCCCGTTTATGTGTGTTCAGAAGCAATAAAGAAATTTATGCCCAGGTTATAGATGATCTTCAAAGAACAACAATTGTTGCAGCAGGATCCACTGAGAAAGATATTGTCTCACAAAGTGGAAATAAAAGTGAAAAAGCAGCAATGGTTGGAGAACTTATTGCCAGAAAAGCAAAGAATGCCGGTATTGATCAGGTTGTGTTCGACAGGAATGGTTATTTATATCATGGGAGAGTTAAACGGTTAGCCGAAGCGGCTCGTAAAGGCGGCCTTAAATTTTAATCAGAATATGGCTATATCAAGTAAAAAAGTTAAGACAAGCGACCTCGATTTAAAAGACAGGCTGGTAGCTATCAATCGTGTTACTAAAGTTACCAAAGGTGGCCGTACTTTTAGTTTCTCTGCAATTGTTGTTGTAGGTAACGAAGACGGTATTGTAGGCTGGGGCCTTGGAAAAGCAAGCGAAGTTACTACGGCTATTGCCAAAGGAGTGGAAGCAGCAAAGAAAAACCTGGTAAAAGTCCCGGTAATCAACGGTACTATTCCACATGAACAGTCAGCAAAATATGGCGGAGCACATGTATTACTCAGGCCTGCATCTTCAGGAACAGGAGTGAAAGCCGGAGGCGCTATGCGCGCTGTTCTGGAAAGTGTGGGTATTAATGATATTCTTGCAAAATCAAAAGGTTCTGCTAATCCTCACAACCTCGTTAAAGCAACCATGAAAGCTTTGCTTGAGTTGAGGGATGCATATACCATAGCTGGCCAAAGAGGTATCTCACTTGAAAAAGTATTTAAAGGATAGCATAGTTATGTCTAAAATGAAAATTACACAGATAAAAAGCAGCATTGGTTCAAATAAACGCCAGAAAGCTACTTTGAAAGCTCTCGGATTGCAGAAAATGCATCAAACAGTGGAACATGAGGCGACTCCTCAGATTATAGGAATGGTTAATAAATTGAGGCATTTAGTGAAAGTTGAACAAGTATAAAATATTTCAATATTTGAAATTATGGATTTAAGTAATTTGAAACCTGCAAAAGGGTCTGTTAAAAGCCGCAAACGTATTGGAAGAGGAGAGGGATCCGGACGTGGAGGCACTTCAACACGTGGGCATAAAGGACAAAAATCACGTTCAGGATATTCACGGAAATTGGGTTTTGAAGGTGGCCAGATGCCTTTGCATCGTGTAGTGCCCAAATCAGGTTTTAAAAATAAAAACAGAGTTGAGTATAAGGCAATAAATCTCGATGTTTTGCAGGAGTTGGCAGAAAAAAAGAATTTGTCTTCTATTAATATGAATAGTTTAATTGCAGCGGGTGTAATTTCCAGAAACGACAAAGTAAAGATCCTTGGCAGAGGTTCTCTCGACAGGAAGCTGGAAGTTGAAGCACATGCGTTTTCGAAAAGTGCAAAAGAGGCAATTGAAAAATTAGAAGGAACAATAAAAATATTATAGTTTGGGAATAAACTGAACCCTGATGTCAGAATTTAATTAAGTAATCTTTCTTAAGGGTAAAAATACAATTTTAATGAGATGAAGCGATTAATAGAGGTTCTAAAAAATATTTACAAGATTGAAGACTTGAGAGTGCGTATTGGCACGACTTTGTTTTTCATCTTGATATACAGGTTAGGATCATTTGTTTCCCTTCCGGGCGTGGATCCGGCTCAATTACAAAATTTGAAAAATCAAGCGGCAGACGGTTTGCTGGGATTGATTGATATGTTTTCCGGCGGCGCCTTTTCGCAGGCTTCTATTTTTGCTTTAGGAATTATGCCATATATTACTGCGTCCATTGTAATTCAGTTACTGGGTATTGCAGTGCCATATTTTCAGAAGTTGCAAAAGGAGGGAGAATCGGGCAGACGTAAGATAAACCAGATAACAAGGTATCTTACCGTTATAATTCTGGTTTTCCAGTCCCCTGCATATCTGACGAACCTCCATTATCAGCTTCCTGAATCTGCCTTTGCAATAAAGGGCGCAATGTTTACAGTATCATCGGTGATCATTTTAACCGCCGGCTCGATGTTTATCATGTGGCTTGGTGAAAGAATTACCGATAAAGGTATTGGTAACGGAATATCGCTGATAATAATGATTGGTATTATTGCCCGTTTGCCACAATCAGTGGTACAGGAATTCGCAATGAGGATAGAACAGCAGGGTGGGGGTCTTGTGATGTTTTTGGTTGAATTTGTTATTTTGTTCCTTGTATTTATGGCATCTATATTATTAGTGCAGGGAACGCGACGCATTCCGGTACAGTATGCAAAGCGTATTGTAGGAAATAAACAATATGGAGGTGTAAGACAGTATATACCTCTTAAGGTTAATGCTGCGGGAGTGATGCCTATCATTTTTGCACAGGCCATTATGATGGTGCCAATTACGATAGTGGGAATGGCAAATTCAGAGCAATTAAGCGGTGTGGCTGCTGCACTCTCAAATATCACAGGATTTTGGTATAATTTTGTGCAGTTTCTGTTAGTGGTTGCATTTACCTATTTTTATACCGCGATCACTGTTAATCCCACCCAAATGGCTGAAGACATGAAAAAGAACGGGGGATTTATACCTGGAGTAAAGCCGGGGAAGAGGACTGTGGAATTTCTTGATACAGTTATGTCGAGAATAACTTTTCCGGGATCCATTTTCCTTGGCCTGATCACCATCCTTCCGGCATTTGCCATGTTAATAGGTATTAATCAGTCATTTGCTTATTTCTATGGAGGGACATCGCTGTTAATACTTGTTGGTGTTGTCCTTGATACATTGCAGCAGATAGAGAGTCATTTACTTATGCGGCATTACGACGGGCTGACCAGGTCGGGACGTATAAAAGGAAGAGCAGGGGGAGGATTTTAGCCGTAAAAGAAATTTTCAATTACAACTGAGTATATCAGAGAATTAATTCGAGATTATGTGATTTAAAAACCTTCTGTTATCTTTGTAGCAATAAATGTAATGCAGGATAAATCAGAAGTTTAGTTATTAATGAAGATTAATTGATATAATTCAAAAAAGATATTTAATGGCAAAACAGCCTTCAATAGAACAAGATGGCACAATAATAGAAGCGTTATCAAATGCAATGTTCCGTGTGGAATTGGAAAACGGGCATATAATTACTGCTCATATTTCCGGGAAGATGCGGATGCACTATATTAAAATTTTGCCCGGGGACAAAGTAAAGGTAGAGATGTCTCCTTATGATTTGACAAAAGGAAGAATAACATTCAGATATAAAAATTAATAAAATATATTAACAATGAAAACCCGTGTGTCGGTAAAAAAACGTTCTCCTGAATGTAAATTTGTTCGCAGAAAAGGACGTTTATATGTTATAAATAAAAAGAACCCTAAGTTTAAACAACGTCAGGGATAATGGTTAATTTGAAAAATGATTAAGTATGGCGCGTATAGTAGGTGTTGACATTCCTAGTAATAAGAGAGGTGAGATTGCTCTTACCTATATTTATGGAATCGGCCGAAGCAGGTCAAATATGATCCTTAAAGAAGCCGGGGTTGACAGAGATATTAAGGTCAGCGAGTGGACAGACGACCAGTTCGGCGATATCCGGAGAATTATTAATGAGAAATATAAGGTTGAAGGTGAACTCCGTTCTGATGTTCAAATGAATATTAAGCGGTTAATGGATATTGGATGCTATCGTGGTATCAGGCACCGTATCGGATTGCCGGTAAGGGGACAAAGTACAAAAAATAATGCCCGTACCCGTAAAGGCAAGCGTAAAACGGTTGCAAACAAAAAGATGGCCACTAAATAAGGATTATAAATTATGGCAAAAAAAACAGGAACCAGCAGGAAAAGAGTTGTTGTTGTGGAAGCTAACGGGATGGCACACGTACATTCCTCTTTCAATAACATCATTATAACGCTGACAAACATGAATGGAGAAGTAATATCATGGTCGTCAGCAGGGAAAAAAGGGTTCAGGGGATCCAAAAAAAATACACCATATGCTGCTCAGGTAGCATCCGAGGAGTGTGCAAAAACCGCGTATGATCTGGGTCTCCGGAAAGTTAAAGTATTTGTAAAGGGACCGGGAAACGGCCGTGAATCAGCAATCAGGGCTTTAGCTACAGTCGGACTCCAGGTTGCTGAAATAGTGGATGTTACACCATTGCCGCATAATGGATGCAGACCTCCCAAAAGAAGACGTGTATAATAAATAATATTTAAGGTAATGGCTAGATACAGAGGACCAAAATCTAAAATAGCCCGGAAATTTGGGGAACCTATTTTCGGGCCGGATAAAGTTTTTGAGCACAAAAATTATCCTCCGGGTATGCATGGAATGTCAGCAAGGAGGAGGAAAAAATCAGAATACGGACTTCAGTTAAGCGAAAAACAGAAAGCAAAAAATACTTATGGAGTCCTTGAAAAACAGTTTCGTAACCTTTTTGAAAAGGCCACTTCGGCTAAAGGCGTGACCGGTGAAGTGTTATTGCAATTGCTTGAATCGAGACTTGACAACGTAGTTTATCGTATAGGCATAGCAAAAACAAGGGCTGCTGCCCGTCAGTTTGTAACTCACAGACATGTAGTTGTAAACGGTAAAGTTGTGAATATTCCTTCTTATCTTGTTAAGCCAGGAGATATAATCGGTGTCAGGGAAAGATCAAAGTCGATGGAAGAAATAAACAATTCACTACTTTCGAGAAGGAGTTCTCATTACGGATGGTTGGAATGGGACAATGATCAGATGGCCGGAAAATTTCTAAACCGCCCGGAGCGTGAAGAAATACCAGAGAACATCAAAGAACAACTTATCGTAGAGCTGTATTCAAAATAATAATTACTAAGGAAATCATGGCAATATTAGCATTCCAGAAACCCGACAAAGTTATAATGATCGAATCAGAGGACAAATTCGGAAAGTTCGAATTTCGTCCTTTGGAACCAGGTTATGGCATTACCATTGGTAACGCATTGCGCCGCATATTATTATCTTCACTTGAAGGATATGCGATCAACACTGTTAAAATAGACGGAGTTGATCATGAGTTCTCTACGATTAAAGGGGTTATAGAAGATGTAACTGATATTATCCTTAATCTTAAACAGATCAGGTTTAAAAATGAGGTAGAGGACTTTGACAGTGAAAAGGTTATAGTAACAATTACAGGGAAAGAAGAATTTAAAGCCGGAGATATCAATCAGTTTATGACTGGTTTCAGGGTATTGAATCCTGACCTGGTTATATGCAGGATGGAACCTGATGTTAAACTAAAAATGGAATTGTCAATTAATAAGGGACGTGGTTATGTTCCTGCCGTAGAGAATAAACCTGCCGAAATGGAATTTGGACTTATTCCTGTTGATTCCATATATACACCAATCAAGAAAGTTAAATATTTGGTTGAGAACTATCGCGTTGAGCAGAAAACCGACTATGAGAAATTGATCTTTGAAATCACAACCGATGGTTCCATTCTTCCTCAGGATGCTCTTAAGGAGGCAGCGAAAATTTTGATTTATCATTTTATGTTATTCTCAGATGAGAAAATTACCCTTGATTCGGATGAGAAATTTGCTAATGAGGAATTTGATGAAGAGGTGCTTCATATGCGCCAGCTTTTAAAAACCAAATTGATCGACCTGGATTTGTCAGTAAGGGCTCTGAACTGTTTAAAAGCGGCTGATGTTGATACATTGGGTGATCTGGTAACTTATAACAGGAATGATCTTTTAAAATTCCGTAATTTTGGCAAGAAATCACTTACTGAGCTTGATGAGTTGCTGGAAAATATGGGACTGAGCTTTGGAATGGATATTAGTAAGTATAAACTTGATAAGGAATAAAAGGCAATGAGACATAATAAGAAATTTAACCATTTAGGCCGTAAAAGTGCTCACCGTAAAGCAATGTTGTCTAATATGGCCAGTTCACTGATCGAGAGTAAAAGGATCACTACAACTGTTGCCAAAGCGAAAGAATTGCGTACTTATGTTGAACCGTTAATTACAAAAGCAAAGAATGATACCACTCATTCGCGCAGAATGGTTTTTCGTTATCTTCAGGATAAAAATGCAGTTTCTGAATTATTCAGGGATGTGGCTGACAAAGTAGGTGACCGTCCTGGTGGTTACACGAGAATATTAAGGACAGGCGACCGGTATGGTGATAATGCCGAGATGTGCATAATTGAACTGGTGGATTATAATGAAGCAATGCTTGCAACAGGAGAGGAAGCTGAGAAAACCAAACGCAGGCGTTCAAGGCGAGGAGGCAGCAGTAAAAAAGCAAAAACGCCTGTAACAGGAACTACCCGTGGAAAGACAGGAGAACAGAAAAAGAAAGCCGTTAAAGAGGAAAGTAAATCAGAAGAAGGGGGCACAAAAGAATCTCCTGAAGCAAAAGAGAGTCAGTCGGCTGAGAAAAAAGACGAAAAACTTGTTGCCGAAACAAATGATGATTTGAAAAACAGAGAAGAGGGAGAAGCAGAAGAAAAAAAACAGAAATCTGTTGAAAGTGACTCCGGCGAAGAGGGCCAACAATCTTCTGATAATGATACTTCTAATTCTTAATTAATCAAGAAATGAAAGGAGCATGAATGCAAAATCACACCAGAGTGTGATTAAAATATATGCAAGTTCCATATGATACCTTTGAAAATAATTAATTTTAATCATATGAAAGAATACAGACTATCAGACGGTATATCCCGCCGTAAATTTATCAGGGCAGCAAGCACTGCAGCTGCTGTTATTTCTGCTGCTCCTGCCGTAATGGCAAATTCATTTTCAGTACGTCAAAAACCTGACTCCAAATTTGCCGGGGTACAGATCGGTGCTATAACTTACAGCTGGAGAAGTATGCCCTCCACAGCAGAAGATATTTTGAAATATTGTGTAGAGGGAGGTATTAGCTCTATTGAATTAATGGGTAACGTTGCAGAAGAATATGCAGGCATACCACCATTACCTCCAAGGCCGTCAAGAGGTGCTCAATTATCTGACAAAGCAAAAGATGAATATCAGAAATCAGTTCAGGCAGCTGAGGAAGAAAGACGAAAATGGCGTCTTTCCCTGCCAATGTCGAAATACAGGGAATTGAGCAGAATGTTCAAAAAGGCTGGAGTAAATATTCATATAGTCAAGTTTTCTCCTGCCGGCTGGACTGACGATGAGATTGATTATGCTTTTAAATCAGCCAAAATTCTTGGTGCTAATGGTGTTACAAATGAAATTGGACACGAAGCATGTAAGAGGCTTGGAAAATTTGCACGAAAGCATAATATGTATGCTATTTATCATAACCATCTGCAGCCCGGTGAACCAGGCTTTAACTTCGATGATTTCCTGGCATATTCCCCTAATAATATGTTGAATTTTGATGCAGGGCATTATTACGGAGCAACAGGAGATCATCCAAATAACGTCATAAAGAGGCTGTACAACAGGATCTACAGCATACATCTTAAAGATAAAACCGGTCCTGATTCACAACCTGCCAACACAAACACTGTCTGGGGAGAAGGGGAAACACCCATTGCCGACATGCTGAAATTGATACGTGATGAAAAATGGCCTATATATTGTGATATAGAGTTGGAATACCCCGTTCCTGATGGATCAGATGCACAAAAGGAAGTGATCAAATGTGTTAATTACTGCAAAGAAATATTGGAATAGTAATACTGCCGGAATGAGGAAAATAATTTCCTTTTTCCGGCTGATTATAACTTTTTAATACAACTATACCTTATTTATTTCTTTTTTAAAAAGTCTCATAAGCTCTTCAGTTCTTGATTCTTTTTCTATTAATCCTGCTGAATGAAAGCAATTTCTTAATATTTCCAGTAACCGGAATATAAAAAGAGTATCGGGGGCTGGTTCTGCAAAGTCATCAAGGGGAAGATACTTATATTTTTTAAGATGATAATCAATTTCTCTTCTATTAGTTATTGAACCCTTATTACCCGGATTGATATAATATAATACATCCGAACGTGAATATTTCCCGTGTACTTTCTTTGCAATTTCACTGTCAACAATTGCTACAAGAGGATTTTGGGGAAAATCTGTGAATCTGGCGGGCAATCCGAGATCACGTGCAAGAATCGTGTAAAAGATAGCAAGTGAAACCGGATTTCCTTTTTTGGTATCCAGCAACTGGTTAAGAAAGCAGTTTTGGGGCATCCCAGGATTATCGTGGTTTAGAGAAAATCCGTTTATATTAAAGAGAAAATGATTTAAAACAGTTGTTTTTTCCAGCGTCGTTAATGAGTCATTGAGCTCAATCCAGACTGATTTTTTTATCTGTTCCAGTTTGTAGTTTATACTGATTAAATTTAAATCAGGATACTGAAAACGGTCAATAAATATAAAACCGTCTAATAAATTATTTCCTTTTGCATTGATCCAGCTTTTTAAACCTTTTTTTATCTCTTTAAAATGAATGTTCCGGATAATATTCTCTATACGGTCCTGGCAGTTTTCATCAAAGCTGTCTTCCCATTTTTTTTCAAGAACAGGAATTATATTATGATTTTCCTTGAGCAATTCCTTTTCCACTGATTGATAAACAAGAATATCAGGATCATCTAGTAAATCTATCAAAGCCTTAAGTCTATTTCTTTTCATACTATTAAAATTGTTAATTTTCAAAGGTATAGTATGGAACTCGCATGTATTTTAATCATTCTCTTGGGTGTAAATATTTTAGATGCTCGTTTCATA
>CAZIOB010000128.1:0-3877 GCA_964540755.1 uncultured Prolixibacteraceae bacterium
CTCCTTTTGTTCATAATAAGTTATGCTCCCGGGAATACGCGGTCTCAGTATAATACTGTTGAAGCGGTATTCATAATCAAACAATCCCCTGACTGTGGCGGCCGGTATGGCAAAATTATCGATCATTACTGCTACTCCTCCTACCTGAAATTTTCCTGTATCTGACCATGGATTATCGGTATTCTCACCAAACTGTGACCAGGGAGCATCCATGCGAAAATCTTTCGCCCATTTCATAGCTCTTGCCGCAGAATGAAAGATATCGTCAAATTTACCCAAACGATAGTACATTAAGATAACACGACCCTCAACAGTACCCCATACACCACCATTCACCCAGGTACCGTATTTATGAAATCCTCCCATTCCTTCTCCTTCAGTATTGCCCCAGTTCCAGTAAGTATCATCCAGTCCGGGAGCATTTGTAAGTAAAAAATCAAAAGGACGAATCTGAGGAAATGATTCGATCCGCCTGTAAATACTTTCCGATGTCTCATTGTCAGCTACCCTCAGGGCAACTGCATCTGCATTGGCAACACCCTCAAGGTATCCGTATTGTTCCTGTCCCACTACCCCGTGTTTAGTTCTGTCCGGTTCAATACTTTTCACGAAATAACCATCCTCAGTTAAAAGCAGGGGAATCGATTCGCGCGTAATTTTATGACGGTGTGAATATTCTTTTAGTTTTTCACGGTTATCCACGAACTTGTATAGTTCCACCATACGGTCCAGTGCAGCAAGATATGTAATTGAAAGGCCTGCCAGATAAGCCGGTCCGAAAGTACCATCAGGTTGCTTAACTCCTCCGTAACTTGGAGCCAGAAGATTGGCAGCAGGCCCGACAAGAAAGAGATTATTTTCCGGATCGCGTTTTCTTTCAATAAAATCACATGCCCGCTCCATTTTGGGCAAATAATATTTAATTGCATCCAAATCCCGGTCAGCCAGTAAAATCTCAGTCTGCATAACAAGACCCGCCGCAGCGCCTTCATAGTACCAATCATGGATTTTTACATTACCGTCTCCCTGCTTATAGACAATGAAATCAGGCCCGGCTACGTCGCCCAGACTGCCATCAGGAGCAACCAGTTCATGAAGAATAGATCCCGGGTTGCCATGCCGGCCCTTTCGTTCACCATCGCCCTGGTTGACCCAAAAGAGGTTCCACGAATTCTGCAAAAGTGTAAACCAGGGATCCGGCAAAAAAGGAGTTGCCGCATAAGAAAAACCATAGCTGTTCTGGATCCACCAGCCTCCCCATCCGGCACCTTCTACCAAAGTGTTCCATTCGGGTTTATAAAGCATACTCAGATTGGGAACAACCGAATTAGGATGTATAAAGGCAAAAGATTCATCTATAAGTTGAAGATAAGTGACATCACCATTCCCTGAACAGAATCTTCCTTCATAATCATATTCCGGTGATCCTGTATCGCATGACAAAAATAGTGCTGTGAAAAAGAAAAATAAAAATAAGGTTCTCATATTGGTAATTTTTTTAGAATATTTATTTACAGTTTATCAGGTCTCATCTTAAAAATTAAGGGAAATCATTATATCAGATAAATATAGCTTCTGCAGAAATCTGCATTCAGATCCCGGATTATTTTTGGGGTTCATATACTATCACATCATTTTCCCGTGAAGCTGGTTCAATATCCCAGCTTATCAATTCTCCGTCCTGCACCTTCCCTGAAATTACTGCACCTCCGGACAGATGCTGTTTAAAATCAACATCCCATTCGGCCGGCCAGGCAGGAAGCAGAAATATCTTATTATCATTTTCCAAAACCAGCATTCTCTGCAAAGCGATTGAACCAGCTCCAAAATGATCGAAATCAGGACAGGAATCGGGGCCTTCACGGCCATATAAGGGAAACCTGCATTTTGTCGATGCGGCACGAAACCGGTGTACCAGTCCGTCTGCCGCCTCAATTGCATTGCCTGCATAAGCCCAGTGGATCTGATCCTGGGTCCAGCACCGGTGATCAAAAGCATCCTTGTTAGATCTGTGTTCCATCGTCCAGCTAACAATATCTTCTGATCCGAACTGCAGGCCATAATACCTGAACGGGAATACAGGATATAACTCACCGTTTTCCGCATTACGCTTTTTCTCCCACTTATCAGCCGGGGCTATTGCCTCGCGACCATCAATAATCTGCATCGGAATATCAGGCAATTCATTTTTAAACTGCCTCCAGGCAGTCTGGTCATCTACTGTCCCGGCATTCATTTTCAGCAAGTTATCAACGGCGTAATGAAGACCTGCCACATCGGGAGCAGGATTTACTGCTATCCAGTATGTTTCCAGTACCTGTGCAGGATCAAGACGTAATTTGCCATTATTATCACGGAGATAATGTTCATTGAAAAACAATAAAACCTCTCTTGCAAAAGGAACCAGTACTTCCTCCTGAAATTCTTTATTTCCTGTATATAAAACATAATCGATCATCATCGCCACAGTTTCCAGTCCTGCAGTAAAATAATAATCATGGTACCACCCTTCATAGGGTTCTCCCGGCTCTGTCTTGGGAGGCTTACCATCATTGCCGCAGTCGCGTTCTGCCCCTGTAGGTTCAATATTCTCCCGGTAATATGCACCTTCATGTCCGAACCAAGCTTTAGTGATCGCTTTTCTCATGGGAAGAAGTTCCCAATAATAATCAAAGAACGGCTGCATCATTTCAAAATCACCGCTGCGCAAAAGAGGCCAGTAAAGAAGACGCTGGTTCTGATATGTAAAGCGCCTTCCCCAAAGACGGTCATCTTCATGAGTAAGCCATTTGTCTTCCGAGATCTTTGTCGGCATCACCCGGTTTTGGGGACTTGAAACGAGGAGCTGCTGGGTGAACATACCCCCGTTGAATTTGGTCTGCACCTTTCCGCGGCTCTGACAAGCCATGAGGAAACGGAAAACATTATAGCTCTGGGAAACCAACGCAGCGCCGTCCTCTTCTTGACGCATTCCGTCAGGGGCAGGTTCTCCTTCTAATTTCTCACGCATTTCGGGAGCTACGGTATTGTCTGATGCAATTATCCAGCTCTTATCCCAAAATCCGTTCCACCACCCGAGATGATCCTTCCAGTTCTGCTTGGTATTTAAAGGCTCTGCTGCCTGTTCCTCTATGACATTGCACCATTCATCAGGATCCTGTGCCTTCATGGTTAAAGCATGGATACGGATATCAAAACTCTGTCCTTTTCCTTCGAGGATATTATTTTCCCTGCTTAAATGGGGAGATGTCAACAAATTGCCAAAAGTGTTGAACCTGTATGGATCATCAAATTTATCTGCCATATGCTCAACATCGTAATATTCAAGATCTTCAGGATAAACACTCTTATCCCCAACCGTATAATACCACATCACATTTTCTCCTCTGGACAAAACTTTTTGAGATTCTTCCGGTTTTGCCGACATGCGGCTTTCTTCATCTATACCAAAAAAAACACCTCCGTCCAGCCGTTTCCAAAGATCAGGCTCAACCTTAACCGACACCTTTTCAGGTGCATTAATCTCAACATGATATACAGGCCGGTTTGCATCCGCCCAAATCTTTACGCTGACATTATCTGCATCTATCTGCACAGAACCTGAAGGCAGATCGAGTGTCTGAAGAAATGATCTTCCGCTCGTAAAAGGATTTGGATCAATAGAAATACGTACTCTCCCTGTTTTATATTTATCACCACGCCAGTTATAGGCATCATTCTTTGTCAGCAATAAATACAGATCTCCATTCTCTATTGCATAAACTCCCGCAGCAATATCACCGTTCCCCAGCGGCATTACCCCGGAAGGATCCTTTGACGGGGAATCCCATACAACATTATACCTCTTCATGCTTTTTGCTGCATCAGAAGAACCATT
>CAZIOB010000129.1:0-6572 GCA_964540755.1 uncultured Prolixibacteraceae bacterium
GAACGAGCAGATAGAACAAATCCTAACAGATTAATCAGGGTACATTATCCAACTTTAAATTCATGGTGCATTATCAATGGGTGTAATTCCTTTCCAGATGTCAATATTTTCGATATCGTTTTTCAGTTTTCGCCCCGGTGTGCTTCTTCCGTCAGCGACTATCTCTTTCAGTATTGCCACCAGTTTTCGAACCATCTCGGTGTGTTTTGCCTGTAAGTTCTGCTGCTCTTCGATATCGGTCTTCATATCATAAAGCTGAATGTCAGGAAGTCCCAATTCTTTTGCTTTCTCATCTTTTGGATCCGTCCAGCCACCGGAACCGGGACAAAGAACCAGTTTCCATTTACCGTTCCGTATTGCAAATTTACCACTGACCGAATGATGCACAACAGGCGGACGCTCTTTATTCAGATTCCTTCCGAAAAGTGCCTCTTTGTAACTAAACCCATCCACCGCTGCATCATCAGGCAAACTGAAACCTACAATATCAGCAACAGTAGGCATGAAATCGGTATGACATATCAGTACCGGACTTTGACTCCCAGCCTCTGTTATTCCGGGCCATCGAACAATAAAAGGTACCCGGTGGCCACCATCCCATATATCGGCTTTAGATCCGCGAAGAATCCAGGAGGGATAATGACCCATCTCCTCCAACTCTTCTTTATTTGAAGTCGGCCCGCTAGTCCCGTTATCGCTGGTAAACACTATCAGTGTATTATCGGCCAGTCCCGCATCATCAATAGCCCTGACTATTTGTCCGACCGTATGATCAGTTTGCATCACAAAGTCAGCATGCCCGTTGAGTCCGCTCCTGCCCTGCCAATATTCAATGGGAACAACCGGTGCATGAGGAGAAGACAAGGCCACATAAAGAAAAAAAGGTTTTCCGGAAGCAGCAGCCTCCGCATGCCGCTTAATAAAAGCCACAGATTTCGCTTCAATGCCCGGAAGCATCGTTATGGGAAGCTTATGTGCAATCACCCTGTTATTTTCACAAACCGTCTGCATATCGCGCGAATGATGGTAACCATAATAGTAATCAAATCCATGCTCTTTCGGACCATCTTTGATAAGGGTATTAACAGGAGGCGCAAATTTATAGTTTTCTTCCAGCTTTTCCCCGGTAGAAGGATCTGCATAAATAAAATTAAGATGCCACTTGCCAACAATTCCTGTATTATAGCCCTCTTCCCTGAGCATTTCGGCAATAGTCAGGGTTTGTTCACTAATCAGACAGGGCGCATGTCCCTGAACAACACCCCTTTGGAGTTTTGTCCGCCATGCATAGCGACCGGTGAGTAACCCATACCGGGTCGGCGTGCAAACTGCCGACCCCGTATGTGCATCGGTAAAAGTTATACCTCTAGAAACCAGCCGGTCTACATGCGGGGTTTGGATTTTACCCTTGTCGGGATTCACATTGAGTGCCGATATCTCACCATAACCCAAGTCATCGCACATCATAAATACAATATTGGGTTTTTGATGAATATTTTTATCCCCACATATGGCAATTACCGGTATGGCGAGAAGGCAGGCAGCTCCCACAATAGCTTTATACATTTTTGTATCTGGCATAATATTTAGATCAGGTTTGCTTCAGCAGCATAATTTATTATTTACGATTATTAAAAAGAACATTACTCATTTTAAGAACTATCCTGTTATCCCATGTTTTATTCAGCCTTTGTCCCTTAATAACACTTACTATCATACCTTCATGGGTGTTAACAAAATATGTTTTGGGTGAAACGGATATATTATACTCCATCACCTTGTCATTTTGTCCAAGAACAGAGATGTCAGTACAATCAGTTGCCAAAAACATAGGTAATAAAAACTCTTTCCTTTCCATCCACTCCCAGTTTTCTCCCGGTAAAAAAGCAAAAACTAACTTTTCATCCAGTGATTGTGTAAACCATATATCCCCATTCTTTATCACATCAAAAGGTTTTACATTATAAACAGCCTCATGGTTTGCCATATTCCAAAGCGCTATTTCCCTCAATTTAGCTTCCTGCTCCGGAGCAATCTCTCCATAAGCTGTGGGGCCTACATTCAGTAATAAATTCCCTCCTTTAGCTCTTGTTTCAATGAGCATGTCAATCATTTTGGTACCGTCTTTCAGTGTTTCACCGGCAACATACTGCCAATGATCAGCCATAGTAAAACATGCTTCCCAGGGAGAAGGCACAGGTTCATCAGGAAGATGTTGTTCCGGTGTTGCCATCCCTCCCCGCGTAATAGTCAGGTCAGGATCCAAATCCCAACAATAATCGGCGACAAGAGGATTTGCCCAGTCAGTTTTCTCATCAATAAATAAATAATCGATTTTTCCATAATTATTAAGTAATTCTTCAAGTTGTATTTTATTGGTCTCCCATATCTTTTCATTATTAGAACATTCAGTTTCGGGCGTGTTCCTGCTTGGTGGCAATCCCTGCAAATAACTTTGATAATAGTCATCGGGAGAAAAATAAAGTCCTGTTTTTATATCATATTTCCTGAATGCATTGATGATCTCTTCCAGAATATCTTTGCCGTAAGGCGTGTTTGTTATTTTGAAATTACCGGTTTTGGTATCCCACATACAAAATCCATTATGGTGTTTAGCAGTAAATACCATATATTTCATACCTGCAAGCTTGGCAAGAACGGCCCATTCTTCAGGATCAAATTTTTTGGGATTGAATGTTTTTGGCAGCATATTAAAATATTGATCCTGGTAATCCTGTGAACCAACTGCAACATTATGACTTATAATTGCTCCAAGTTGAACATCAATACTCCAATGAATAAACATACCAAATCCGAGCTTATTGAACTCTTTTATATTTTCAGGTTTATTCCGATCTACGGTTATTTTTTGACTAAAACCCGGAATTAAAAAAGAAAATAGAAACACAGAGAGAATAAAAACAAATTTATTTGCCGTAAGAAAAATTTTGTTTCTCATTCTTGTTCGACTTTCAATGTATCCTCCCATCCTCTGTCACGTATTTCCCGACCCACGGCTCGCAGCACGCTGACATCCTCAGGGTGAATTTCACCTGACGGAAGAGGTCCTGTGTTTAAAAGCAAATTAGCAGGATAACTATTTGCGCGTCTGAGCATTTCCATCACTTCCTCTTTGGTTTTATGATTTCCATCTTCCGACTTCATATAACCCCAGCCCTGTCGCTGAAGGTGATCACAAATTTCAAGCGGCTTTTCAGGTTTCCCTTCCCCCTTATATTTGCGTTCCGGTGCCAGAAAATCCTCCGTACCAAGCAATCCCTGTTTATAAGACACCAAAATATGAGGCAGCTTAGCATGTATCATATCATATAGCTCCTGACATCTGAACAATGAATAATCACCCGAAACAGTAGTTCCGATACCATCCAGCCATATACCGGCAGTCTGAGGAAACATTTCCATCAATTCTTCAATCTGGTTCCACATAAACTCGACATAAATATTCAAGTCATGCTCATCTCCATATTTATAATGAAGTTCTCTGGTCTCATAATGCGGTCTTGCTGTCCTTCCCCACTTATCATTGTTAGGAGCATGAGGATGCCGCCAGTCGCGCCCGTGGGAATAATAGAAGAACAATGCCAGTCCCTTTTTATTACACTGTTCCGAAAGTTCCGCCAGCAGGTCACGTTTCGCCGGGGAATCAGTGCTTTTGAAATCGCTGTATTTTGTATCCCAAAGGCAAAAGCTGTCGTGATGACGGGTAGTAATATTAATATATTTCATCTCTGCCTCCAGGGCCAGATCGGTTATAAAATCAGCATCAAATTTTTCCGCAGTAAACCTGTCCTTTAGTTTTGCATACTCTGCAACCGGTATTTGTTCCCTGAACTGCACCCATTCATGCCTGCCAAGCAATGAATACAGTCCGTAATGAATAAACAAACCGTACCGAGCATTCCTGAACCATTCAAGAGCCGTCTCACGAGGATTCTCTGCATAATTATCACTATAATCTTTTAAATACGGAGGAATATTCTTTCCTGATTTACTCAGGCAACCAGGTAAAAGCATTGCCCCACCTCCGGCCAATGCTGTTGAAATAATAAAGCTTCGTCTTTTCATGAGCTATAATTTTTCTATGTATAAATAATAAACCGGATATGCCTTCCCCTCTTTATCAAATAAACGTGCCTCCAAATCAAATTTCCCTTTCGGCAGTCTCATTGTAAAATTAATCTCTTCATCATTATTCTTTATTTCTGCGCTCTTCTCAAAATCTGCCACATAAAGATATGCCTCTTTGAAGCCCAAATTATTACTGGCAGGCATCTCATTTTGAGTTTCAATTTTATCTTCTTTTGCAGGAAATTCATCATTGAATCCAAGTCCGCTTTCCCTTGAAAAACGACGAAGACTGATTTTATAATTACCTGATTCTGCAAATTCAATTTTCCATCTGCCATAAGCCTGTACTGCCAAAACCGCTCCATGCTGATGCCACGCCATACCCAATCTGCCTGTCAGCATATCATGGGCACTTATACGGGTGGGATTTTCATAAGGTGTTCCTACTTTTATATATGCATATCTGCTATTTAATTCTGAAGCATTAAAGGAGTTCCACCACTTTTCGTATCCTACAGCAAGCCGCTCAGCTACTTCAGGATACTGATCTATAACATTGTTAGTTTGTCCCGTTTCCATCGGATCTGCTACGATATTAACATTATATAGCTCTTTACCATCGATCAAACGCCAATTATTATCCATAACAGCATAATTCCGGCCCTTCACCAGATTTGTCAGCCGCTGGGTATCAATATACAATATCCTGTTAGCCCAATTATTTTCACTTTTTTTCTTAAGAAGCGGAACTAAACTTATACCATCTAGTTTTTTACCCGGATTAAACTTCAGTCCCAGAAGGTCAACAAAAGTCGGGAGAACATCATAATGCGCAACAAGCTCATCTATGTCCCTGCCACCTGTAAGGCCTCCCCCCGGCCACTGTAATATAAAAGGCACTCTGTGTCCCCCCTCATACTGACTCCCCTTCGCTCCTCTTAATCCTCCCGTATATCCGTATTTCTCACCATTAATAATCCTCTGTCTGCCCGCTGCAGTTCCATTATCGGTCATAAAAACCAAAAGAGTGTTTTCACTCAGACCAAGATTTTCAAGTTTATTCTGCAACTTTTCAAAATTATCATCAATATTGGTAATCATTCCATAAAACCGCTTCTGATTATCCAAAATACGGTTTTCATCCTGATAAAGACTGAGATACTCTTCAGGCACATTCAAAGGTCCGTGAGGAGCATTTGTGGAAATATAGCAAAAGAAAGGATCTTCTTTATTCTCTTCAATAAACCGCAATGCCTCAGAAAAAAATACATCTGTACAATACCCGTTAAATTTCTTTGTAACTGTTTTAGCTGACCCTTTTTCACAAAACCAGTAAGTGTCGTCAAAATAGTCATTACCCCAATAATCAGGTCCTTGAGTAATACCACCACCTCCATGTCTTACAACCTCCTGAAATCCCCTGTCCTCAGGACGAAAAGGATAATTGTCTCCCAGATGCCATTTGCCAAACATACCTGTAGCATAACCATTTTCAGCGAAAACCTCTGCCATTATGGTTTCATCCTCAAAAAGCAATGACCTTCCCGAAATTGTATGAAAACAATTTACCCTGTTTGTATGCCTCCCTGTCATCAATGAAGAACGGGTAGGTGCACATGTGGTAGAAACATGAAAGTTGTTGAACCTGATTGCATTATCATAGAATTTATCCAAATTAGGTGTTCTGATCACTTCATTTCCATAGCACCCTAAATCACCTCTCCCCTGATCATCTGTGATCACGATAATTACATTCGGTTGATTATTATCATTCAAATTACCGGTAAAATTTCCAAAACTTAAAAAAAAATTTAAAACAATTAAAAGAAAATTCAGCAGTACAATTCTCACGCTTATAATATTTTTCATGTTTATTATTTTATTCACATATAAGATTTATTATTTCAGAAAAATTAAAATTCATTTTTATAAAGCCTTTATGTCTTTTATAACTAACTACAAATCATCTTAATTAGTCTGTATATAAAGTCCGCTGACTGCGTTATACTTTCCCTCAAAATGGTCATTTACGAATAGTAAACTCACATTTTTCGGGCTTCACAAGCCTTGTCAGCGAACTTTCTAAACCAGACTCTCGATTTTATAAACAAGCACTGATTAATTTTATCATTTTGCATATGCAGACAACTTTTAGACAAAATCCATTATTATTAATGATTTACTAATTCAATGTATTTTCATAATTAACAAATTCCCGCCCGAAAGCATCAAGCTTATCTCGCATTTCTTTCGCAATATCTTCATATTGAGGATTATTAATAAGATTATCAAATTCAAGTCTATCTTCATTAATTTTAAATAACTCTTCCACAACAGGATGACACTCATGATACCGGATAAATTTGAAATTTTTTGTTCTAACGAATTTTGAACGAATCGATTGGTAATTTTCAGGATTATCTACTTCTGAAATTACAGGCTCAAAATTATCAAAATTATTTTCACCATAAACAGCATCATGA
>CAZIOB010000130.1:0-4351 GCA_964540755.1 uncultured Prolixibacteraceae bacterium
AAATATTCAATACCAATTGACCAGTCTGTAGGCTGCTTATGACGAGCTAAGTCTGTCCACTGCGAAAGATAAGGAATGCCAGCATTCCAGCCGGTAAAACACATTATCATTTATCTGATAAATTTTCAAGCTCATCTTTCAGGAAAAACAGGAGTTATTCCTTTCCAGATATCAATATCTTCTGTATCGTTTTTCAATTTTCTTCCCTTTGTGCTCCTTCCGTCTGCGACTATCTCTTTCAGTGTTCCTGCAAGTTTCAGAACCACACTCAGGCGTTTGGCCTGCAGATTATTCTTCTCTTCGATATCGGCCTCCATATCATAAAGCTGAATATCAGGGAAACCCTCTTCTTTTGCTTTCTCATCTTTCGGGTCGGACCAGCCACCGGAACCGGGACAAAGCACCAATTTCCACTTGCCGTCCCTGATCGCAAATTTCCCACTAATTGAGTGATGTACAACAGCCGGTCGCTCTTTCTTAATCTTTTCCCCAAAGAATGATCCTTTATAACTGAACCCGTCAACCGCAGCATCATCAGGCAAACTAAAATCCACGATATCAGCAATCGTGGGCATAAAATCCGTATGGCATATCAATGCCGGGTTTTTGCTGCCCGCCTTTATTATCCCGGGCCATCTGACAATGAATGGCACCCTGTGGCCCCCATCCCATATATCAGCCTTTGCCCCGCGAAAAATCCATGAGGGATAATGTCCCATATCCTCAAGTTCTTCTTTATTTGAAGTCGGACCGGAAGTCCCGTTGTCGCTGGTAAAAACAACCAGCGTATTATCGCGAAGCCCGGCAGCATCAATGGCTTCTATTATCTGTCCAACCGTATGGTCAGTTTGCATTACAAAGTCAGCATGCTCATTCAATCCACTTCTGCCCTGCCACTCTTCAGCAGGCACAACGGGTGCATGAGGAGAGGACAAAGCCACATAGAGAAAAAAGGGCTTTCCTGAAGCAGCAGCCTCCGCATGACGCCTGATAAAAGCCACTGATTTTGCCTCAATACCCGGCAGCATCGTAATGGGAGGCTTACGGGCTATTACCCTGTTATTTTCACAAACTGTCTGCATATCACGCGAATGATGGTAACCATAATAATAATCAAATCCGTGATCTGTCGGGCCATCTTTGATAATGCTGTGGACAGGCGGCTCAAATTTATAATTTTCTCCAAGCTTTTTGCCTGTTGCAGTATCTGCATAAATAAAATTCAGGTGCCACTTGCCAACAATACCTGTGCTGTAGCCCTCTTCCCTGAGCATTTCGGCAATGGTCAGTGTTTGTCCACTAATCAGGCAGGGATCATGGCCCTGTACAACACCCCGTTGAAGTTGAGTCCGCCAGGCATAGCGACCGGTAAGCAATCCATAACGGGTAGGTGTGCAAACAGCCGACCCGGTATGTGCATCGGTAAAAGTCATACCTTCCGAAACCAGCCGGTCCACGTGCGGGGTCGGTATTTTACCCCTGTCAGGATTCATGTTCAGCGCTGAAATCTCGCCAAAGCCCAGATCGTCGCACATCATAAATATGATATTGGGCCTTTGTTGATTTTTTTTATCCACACAGCTGGAAATTGCCGGCAAAGCAAGAAAGCATGCAGCTCCCAAAATAGCTCGGTATATTTTTTTCTCTGACATAATATTCAGATCAGATTGGTTTAAGCAGCATAATTATATTACTTACGATTATTAAAAATGACATTACTCATTTTAAGAACTATCCTGTTATCCCAAGTTTTATTTAGCCTTTGCCCCTTGATAACACTCACAATCAATCCGCCGGGGGTATTGACAAAATATGTTTTGGGTGAAACAGATATATTATACTCCATCACCTTGTCATTTTGTCCCAGCACTGAGATATCAGTACTGTCAGTTGCCTTAAATATTGGAAATAAAAACTCTTTCCTTTCCATCCATTCCCAATTTTCACCAGGCAAAAAAGCAAAGATAAATTGTTCATCAAATGATTGTGTGAACCATATATCACCATCCTTAGCCACATCGAAAGGCTTTACATCATAAACAGCCTCGCTGTTTGCCATTTTCCAAAGTGCTATCTCTCTCAGTTTAGCTTCCTGCTCCGGAGCAATTTCGCCATGGGCTGTAGGTCCTACATTTAATAGCAAATTTCCTCCTTTAGCTCTTGTCTCAATGAGCATGTCAATCATTCTGGTACCGTCTTTCAAATTTTCACCTGCAACATATTGCCAGTGATCAGCCATGGTAAAACATGCCTCCCAGGGAGAAGGTACAGGTTCATCAGGAAGATGTTGTTCCGGTGTAGCCATCCCTCCCCGGGTAATGGTCAGGTCAGGATCCAGATCCCAGCAGTAATCAGCAACAAGAGGATTAACCCAGTCGGTTTTCTCATCAATAAATAAAAAATCTATCTTCCCATAGTTGCCGAGTAATTCTTTAAGCTGCATTTTATTAGTCTCCCATAACTTTTCGTTATTGGGACACTCAGTTTCAGGAGTGTTTCTGCTTGGAGGCAATCCCTGCAGGTAACTCAGATAATAGTCATCAGGAGAAAAATAAAGTCCTATTTTTATATCATATCTCCTGAATGCAGTTATGATCTCTTCCAGTATATCTTTGCTATATGGAGTGTTTGTTATTTTAAAATCAACAGTTTTAGTATTCCACATGCAGAATCCGTTATGATGCTTGGCGGTAAAAACCATGTATTTCATGCCGGCAAGCCTGGCAAGCACAGCCCATTCCTCAGGGTCAAATTTTTTCGGGTTGAATGTTTTTGGTAATTCATTAAAATAGATGTCCTGGTAATCTTGCGAACCAACTGCAACATTATGACTTATAATTGCTCCAAGTTGAACATCAATACTCCAATGAATAAACATACCAAATCCGAGCTTATTAAACTCCTTTATATTTTCAGGTTTATTCCTTTCTACAGTAATTTTTTGACTGAAAGCAGGAATTAAAAAAGAAAAAAGACACAAAGAGAAAATGAAAACAGATTTAATATTCGGGTTAGAAAATTCTTTAAACATTTTTAGTTCGTTTCAATTTTGTTTCTCATTCTTGTCAGACTTTCAAAATATCATCCCATCCTTTATCACGTATTTCCCGTCCGACTGCACGAAGCACAGTTACATCCTCGGGATGAATTTCACCTGACGGGAGAGGCCCTGTGTTTAAAAGCAGATTAGCAGGATAACTATTTGCATGCCTTAGCATCTCTATTACTTCTTCCTTTGTTTTATGATTGCCATCTTCCGATTTCATATATCCCCAACCCTGTCTTTGAAGATGATCACAAATCTCAAGCGGCTTTTCAGGTTTCCCTTCTCCTTTATATTTGCGTTCCGGGGCAAGGAAATCCTCAGTTCCAAGTAGTCCCTGTTTATAGGATACCAGGACATGAGGCAGCTTTGCATGTATCATATCATATAATTCCTGACATCTGAATAACGAATAATCACCTTTAAATGTAGTCCCGATACCATCCAGCCATATTCCTGCAGTCTGCGGAAACATTTCCATTAACTCCTCAATCTGATTCCACATAAACTCGACATAGATATTAAGGTCATGTTCATCACCATATTTATAATGAGGATCCCTGGTTTCATAATGAGGCCTTGCAGTTCTTCCCCACTTATCATTGTTAGGAGCATGCGGGTGACGCCAGTCGCGCCCGTGAGAATAATAAAAAAACAGTGCCAGCCCTTTTTTATTGCACTGCTCTGAAAGCTCCGAAAGCAGATCGCGTTTTGCCGGGGAATTAGTGCTTTTAAAATCGCTGTATTTTGTATCCCACAGACAGAAACTGTCGTGATGGCGGGTAGTAATATTAATATATTTCATCTCTGCTTCCAATACCAGATCGGTGATAAAATCAGCATCAAACTTTTCAGCAGTAAACCTGTCTTTTAATTTTGCATACTCTGCAACCGGTATTTGCTCCCGGAACTGAACCCACTCATGCCGTCCAAGAAGTGAATAGAGCCCGTAATGAATAAATAAGCCGTACCTGGCATTCCTGAACCATTCAAGGGCTGCCTCACGCGGATTCTCCGCATAATGATCACTATAATCCGTTAAATACGGTGGAATATCCTTATCCAATCCTCCGGTACATCGTGGAAGAAGCATTGCCCCACTCCCGGCCAATGCTGTCGTTATAATAAAATTTCGTCTTTTCATGGGTTAAGTATTACAATTAATTATTTTTATTGTCCTTCATTATTTTTTCATCCAATCGATCTGGGGCCAGTTATCCATTCCTTCATTATCCTGTTTTGCCCCCGGCGTGCTTCTTCCCTCTTCAATGTACTTCGCCAGCAATGCTTTTAAATCATCCGCCTTAC
>CAZIOB010000131.1:0-28659 GCA_964540755.1 uncultured Prolixibacteraceae bacterium
GAAATTTTCTCAAAAAACGGAGGATTTGTGTTCAACACTGTCCATAACATACAGGCTAATGTACCTGTTGAAAATATTATTGCAATGTTCAGGGCAATAAAGGAGTTTAATGGCCATTAAAAAAGGAATAATTATAAAAAATGTAATTAAAAGCAATTAAAATAAGTGAGAGCAGAATTATTAATCAGTAGATGACAAAGATTGTTATTTAAGCCAACTAAAAAAATTATATGTATTTATACAAATGTAAAAGTATATTGTTAACCGGATAAGATAGCCGTAATTTTTATGGCTAACTATATCCCTTCAGCCTCCCGCGTCTTGCAATAATAATTGGAGCTTCGTATTTTGGGCTTCAAAGAGATAATGCTAAACGAATTTAAATTCAAAGAATTTTATGACCGGCCAATGGAATGGAACCCGGAATGAATATAAGGGATTTTTGTTTTGACGGTATTGTTTATGAAATAATGAATTTACTGCAGTACTCCATCTTGTGGTGAGGAAGGCTGAACCAGGTCGTCTAACGAACGGTCAAACTCCAGTTTTATGACCGGAACCGTGTTGCATAGTTCATTTGCGGGAATATTTATAAGGTTAAGGTAGGCTTTTTGTTCGGGATCATTATGGTCAGAAGGACTGAATCTGACTGTGAAGTCCACTTTCCGGCCGTTGTTCAGCAATGTGGCACTTAACGGAGCTACATTAACAGGTTTTAATTTTACAGCATTGGCAACAAGTTCCCTGTTCAGGTGGACGTACAATATGCTGTCTCGCTGTGTGAGCGTTACCTCGCGGTTGGATGTAAGAAAGGAAGCGGGCAGGACATTTTCCAGTGATTCCTTTACAGTTTCATACCAATTTCCTATTCGTTTCAGAATAGCTGTGCTTTCTTTGTTAATTGTACCATCTGCCATGGGACCGACATTTAGCAAATAATTAGCATCACGTGTCAGGTAACGGTCAATACTCCGTATCAGGTGGCGGTCAGTGTAATAATCTTCATTAACGCGATATCCCCAACTTTCCTTTCCGACTGACTGACATGCTTCGGTGGGCTTTTTAAAAGTTATTGTATCATCGGGTGCGTAATCACGTTCAGGAGTTCCAAAATCTCCTTCATCGAAACCCCTGTCGTTAATAACGGCATTGGGTTGTAAGTCTCTTATTAACTGGTTAAGGCCAGGGTCCTCATCAACATCATCACGCCAGCGAATTGCGTCCCACCAAAATCCATGTATCTCACCATAGTTTGTGCACAATTCAGTCACCTGAGCTCTCATATAATCAATATATTTGTTAAGGTTGGGAGAATCACCCGGTTGTGGAGGTATCTCATGGGCACGTCCTTTATTTGGATAATTCGGATGATTATTGTCCACATTGGAATAATAGAGGCATAGCGGAATATTTCTTCTGTGACAGGCATCTGATATCATCCTGATAATATCGCGCCCATAAGGCGAGTTCATTGTGTTGAAAGAAGTCTGTTTAGTGTCCCAAAGACAAAATCCATCAATATGTTTGGTGGTAACAGTCAAGTATTTCATGCCCGCTTCCTCCATCAGATCGAGCCATTTGTCAGGTTCGAACCTGACAGGATTCCACTTATCAATAAGTTTAATATATTCGCTTCTTGGAACCCTTCCGCGGTACTGATGTTGTTCATGCCATCCCGGGATGGAGTATAATCCCCAGTGAATGAACATACCAAACCTTTTTTTAAAAAACCAGTCGCGCCCATCGCCAAATCTGTGAATTTTATCATAAGAATTATTTAGGGCTGTTTCTTCAATCCGGGCATTTAAAGGGAAAACAGAAGAAATTCCTAAACCAGACACCCCGCAACCTACTGAATATAAAAAATTACGTCGTTTCATATGATTAAAATTAATTATTTTTAAAGGTATCATATGGAACTCGCATGAGTTTTAATCATACTCTTGGGTGATTTTACAATCATGCTCGTTTCATAATTATTGATTTTTGTTTATAATATACGAAATTTTTTGTTAAACTTCTAAATTATTAACTTAGTGGCGGGAAAGGGAAATAGAGGTTTCATTATTTTATATGTTTACACTGCCAACTTTAAAATATAATTTTAACTATAAATACAATTACTATGAAGAACTTAATAACAAGTTGCTTATCAGTATTTTTTCTGGCGATGTTAATGCCGGGCTGCAATAACAATTCAAAGATGTCAAATATCATTATGGTTATAACCGATGACCAGGGTTATGCAGATATATCTGCCCATGGCAGCCCCGACGTTCTCACTCCCGGCATGGATAAGCTGGAATCAGAGGGGATCAGTCTCACCGATTTTCATGCCAGTCCCACTTGCGCCCCCACAAGATCAGCTATAATGACAGGCAGGCATCCCTTTAAAAATGGAATTACCCATACAATTCTTGAAAGGGAACGGATGGCCCTGGGATTAACTACCCTGCCTGAGGTATTGAAAAGAGGTGGATATACCTGTGGAATATTTGGGAAATGGCATCTTGGCGATGAGCAGGAATATCAACCGGGCAGTCGTGGATTTGATGAAGTGTTTGTTCATGGGGCAGGAGGCATAGGCCAGGCCTATCCCGGATCCTGTGCCGATGTGCCGGATAATGGATATTTTGATCCAGTCATTAATCATAATGGAGTTTTCGTTAAAACAAAAGGTTTCTGTACTGATGTGTTTTTTGCACAGGCTACTTCATGGATAAAGGATAAACTGAATGAAAACAGGCCATTTTTTGCTTATATTGCAACAAATGCCCCTCACGGGCCGTTCATTGCGCCTGAAAAATACAAAGAAAAATTTAAAAAGCAGGGTTATCCTGAACATGCTCAGGGTTTCTATGGAATGATAGAAAATATTGACGACAATCTTGGAAAACTGATGGCCGGAATAGATGAATGGGGAATTGCCGGTAATACAATATTTATATTTATGTCTGACAATGGTAAAACTTTTCCGGGAGGCAATAATGACATTCATGGTGAAACATATAATGCCGGTATGAGAGGTTTTAAGGGAAGTCCTTATGAAGGCGGGACAAGAGTTCCTTTTTTTATCAGATGGTCCGGCAAATTCAAAGCCGGAAGGGAAATAGATGTTCTGCTGAATCACTATGATATCCTGCCTACTCTTGCAGATATTACCAATATCGATATATCAGATATATCTTCTGGCATGGACGGACAAAGTTTTCTTCCATATTTGGAAAGTGAATCCTTTGTGGGAGAGGAGAGATACCGTTTTGTGCATGTAGGCAGATGGCCTCTCGATCCTGATAATGTTGCAGGCATGGAAATAAATCCGAACTGGCTTGGCACTAAAGAAAGTTCTGATCCTGATAATCATAAATATAATAATTGTGCTGTCAGGACTGAAAGATACAGATTTGTAAACAACAGTGAATTATATGATTTGTTTGAAGATCCCGGGGAAACAAATAACGTGGCATCAAAGTATCCTGAAGTGGTTGATCAGATAAGGGAAGCTTACGATAAATGGTGGCAGGAGGCCAGGCCTCTTATGGTTAACGAAAATGTCCCTTTGGCAAAAGAGAGGCCATACTGGGTTAACTATTACAAGCAAAAAGAATCCCGCGGTATCCCTGAGTGGAAAGTTCCGGAACCGGACAAGGAATAAATTTCCTTAAAAAATCTGTGAGTGTCAGATAGTTTTGAATATTTATATTCAGAGATTTATAATTTTTTTATCACTGTGATTTTATTCCTTTATTAGTTTACCTGTATATATTTGATTACCTATAATTATATGGTATATATAAATTCCGTGTGGAAATGCTCTCATGTTTATTCTTTCTCTGTTTTTAAGGATTTCATTTATAAATTTTTTCCCCCTGATATCAAAAAGTTCAAAAACACCCTTTTTATAATTTTCCGGAAAATTGATGTAAAGGTAGTCTGGCACAGGATTGGGATAAATATTTATTCTAAGATGATCATGGGTTATATATTTTGTATCTGTAGTTTCGGAATAAACACACAATTCAAAGGTAGCAGAAGCAGAGGCACCTTCAATATCAGTAGCAGTGACAAGTATATGATAACATCCTGTGTCGGGCAGCATTGGATATGCAAATAAAGTGTCATTAGTATAAATCATAAAATCCGGAAGTGGTATTGAGTCGGACTGACATACTGCTATTGAAAGCTGATCCCCGTAATCAACATCATCAAAAAGTTGACCCGGAACAGAACTGATCTGAATTGCCGCAGACTGTCCTGCAGTAATACTGGAATCCGGCAAACTGTCAACAACAAAAGGCGCGTCATTGATCCCGGTTATATTCAGATCAACCCGTGCTGTGTCGCAATTACCCTTATTATCACATAGTCTGTAAAAGAATTCGTCATTACCATTATAATCCTGTTCCGGTTCATATTTAAAGTTACCATTTGCAGGATCCCATGAACTTATTTTGCCATGCAGGGGTTCTCCCCCTGTGATTATTTCCCAGCTATTTGGTTCATTATTGCTGGTAGTGTCATTTGAGCCGACAGACTCACTTATAATACTATCCTCATCCAGGAAAAACTCATTATCAACGGCTGCCGGCACATCCTGATCCGGGAAATAATTTGAATAATAATAAGTTCCTGTAGTATTATTTAACCACCGACTCAAACTTTCATCCCAATAAAATGTATTATAGCTGACACGCATATGATTAAAAGATATCTCAGTTTCATCATCATACATATTTGGAATAATTAAATCCGGGTAGCTATATGCATTATCATAGCTATATTCTTCTTTATAAGTAGCTATCCATTTATGTCCAGACTGATTCCAGTAGAATTCGCTATATCTGATCATATTATTATAAGTATCATAGTTATATTCCTGTTTCCAGTCAGACAGCCACCTTCTTGAATATCCATCCCAGTAATATCCGGATACCTGAGTCAGATTTTCGCCCGGATCATATGCATACTCTTCTTTTCTTTCAGATACCCACTGACTGCTTGTTGTATTATAGTAATAAGAGATATATAATGACAACAGTTCATTAGAATCATAAGTGTATTCCCCTTTGATAGAATTCACCCATTTGCTTTCGGTTTCATCCCTGCAATAACCAAGGTATTGAGTTACATTGCCATTATGATCATAAGAGTAATCTGTTTTATAGGAAGCTATCCATATGCCTGCAGCTTCATCCCTGTAATAAGAAATATATTGTGTTAATTTGTTATCATAGTAACTGAATTCTCCTTTAAAAGCGGGAATCCACTGATTTGTCGTTTCGTCACGGTCATAAGTGATATATTGGGTCATATTTCCATTTCCGTCATAATCATATTCATCCTTATCATCTTTTATCCAGGTTTCGGTACTTTTATCAAAGTAATAATCAATATATTGAGTCAAATTTCCATTATCATAGGAGTACTCTTCTTTATATGAATTTATCCAAAGTCCGGTCGTTTGATCTTTGTCAAAGAGAATATATCTTGTCAACCTTCCTTTGTTATCATATGTGTATTGATATTTTTCATCAGGATTCCATTGGCTTATTAATGTATCCCATGATTGAATTACCAGACTATCAAGTTTTTGTTTTTGGGATTGTGAAGATTCACTGGCTATTAAATTTGTATTGGCATCATCATTAATTGAATAATATATATTGCGGTTGAGAATGACATCACTATATTCTTTACCGGGGAATATATTTTCTGTATTATGACTGTTTTTCCTGATGGCGATTTCATCACCAGATATTTTTCCTGTGACGAATGTAGGGATCAGGATCATAAATGCGATTATTCGTATAAATGTCATATTTTGCAGTGTTTTGTAAAATTTGTCATTATTTTATATTTCTAAACAAGATGGTTTGGTTAAGCAAAATCTTTTCATTAAATACTTAATAGTAGGGTATTTGCTGATTTATGGATATAAATATATAAATATCAGTCTCATTAGATAGGAAAAAATGGTAAATTTTCATTAACGGGTCTGGTTTAAAAGGGCGCGAACCGCCTTACTTAAACGGATTATAAAATTTATCATGTTGGCTTTTAACTAATTACAAGAAATTTTAATAATAATTTTACTTTTTATACCGAACTCATCGGTTTTAATAATTTAAATTAGAAAATGGGATATTTAAATACTTCCTGCTGAATTTTAGCAGGAATAAATTATCAACAGAATGATAAAGAGAAAGTTTTTCAGGATAATCAGTGATTACCATATAATTCTATTAGTTCAAATATTTTTTATTATCTGTCCTTTTATTTCTTTTTCTCAGAGCCAAACAGATTCATTGGCAAAATCAAGAGAATTATTTGATTCAGGTGAGTATAAGGAGGCCGGCAAATTATTAAGATTGCTTTATGAGAATAATCCGGATGATTTAAACATTAACTGGCTATATGCCCAGTCTGCTTACTGGTCGGGAAAATTTAATAAATCGATGCTTCTTTATGAGAATGCGATTGAACAGCATCCGGAAAATTATTATTTAAAACTGGATTACGGAATAAAGTTGGTTGATATCGGGGAGTTTGCTAAGGCATTAACCTTGCTTGAAAAATATCTTGCTTATGATAAACATGGGGCGGATGCTTTAATTGCCTTATCAAAAATGGCTTACTGGAAGGGAAATTATAATAAGGCAATTAGTGAGATTAACAAAGTACTTTCAAAAGATCCTGACAATATTAAGGCAAAAGGATTACGAGATGAGATAATTATGGCAAAATCGCCATGGATTAAATTATCTTCAGGAGTAAAACAGGATGATCAGCCTTTGTTTTCCCTGATTCCCTCTTTGGATTTTGGATTTTCAAAAAATGCATATATTAATCCTTTGATCACCTTTGCTTTGCCACATTTTATATCTGAAAAAAACAGTTACAGTAGTATTGATGTTCTGTTAAGCAACAATATTAAGATCATTAAATACAAAGCCTCGCTGTTTTTTGAGGGGGGGATATATAAGCTTCCCACAAATGAAATAATTCCGCAGGGAGGATTGAAACTAAGCAAAACCTTACTCCGGTATTTTGATCTTGAGCTTTTAGCTGAACACAAACCCTATTTGAATACGAAAGCTAACATGACCAATCCCATGAAAACGGTCAATTACGATTTTTCACTCAGCTTTTCAGGGAGAAGAGGCTGGATAGCGAGGCTTGGCCATAGGATAAATGATTTTTATACTGAAAATAATAAAATTACTTCAACGGGTATTTGGTTGGTTTC
Organism: uncultured Prolixibacteraceae bacterium; assembly: GCA_964540755.1. Taxonomy (GTDB): domain Bacteria; phylum Bacteroidota; class Bacteroidia; order Bacteroidales; family Prolixibacteraceae; genus JAAYJR01. The sequence continues at coordinate 7,247 of CAZIOB010000131.1, forward strand.
TTCACCCCTGAAAATTGGGAAAACAGAATCCCGCCTGGGGTATGCTTACAGTTACAGCGATTCTGAAGAAGACCGGTTTATACCCCGGAGGACTGTCGAAGAGATAATTGCTACGGGTGATTTTTATTCACAGATCAAAGGGGTTTATGATCCGTATTTTACTCCAAACGACCAAAGTATCAATTCAGTAATTTTTATGGTTAAATTTAATCCGGTAAAAAATTTTGAACTGGGATTGAAATCAACTTTTGGTTTCTATGCAACAACCCAAAATCCATACTTTTATCTTAACAGAAGGGGAAACCGGATTTTATTTATACAAAAAGACTATTACAGTGATAATTATCATCCATATGAGGAATTGATTTATTTCAACTGGGATATAAGTAAAAAAATTTCATTGAGAACAGAATACGCCCTCACAAGTACATATTTTTACAAGAGTCACTACGGACTGATTACACTTAATGTAATGTTTTGGAATGAAAAAGCTTCGAAATAAGAATTTGTGGCAGTTCAGGGAAGCATCCGATGTGTCGCCTGCAGATAAATTTATATTGCTGATCCTGATAATGGCAGGCATGATCAGCATAATAAATTTTGCTGAGTGGTGGTTTCGGGGAGAGCATATTGCAAATCTTCCCATGTACGTAATTCTCAGTTTTTTCTTTTGGTATGGAATGTTCAGGATCATACTGGTTTGGATGGATTATTTAAGAATCAGCAGGCCCTTCCAGGTACCTGCACCCCGGGATAACCTGCGTGTGGCCATATTTACTACAAGTGCCCCCGGCGAGCCGCTGAGCATGTTTGAAAAAACCTTTGAGGCTCTTAATAATATTACTTATCCGCATAATACCTATTTGCTGGATGGCACGAATGACCCGGCATTTAAAGCTTTAGCCGTAAAATATGTTATTAAATGGCTGGATATGACAGATGTTCCCGGCGCAAAGGCAGGAAAGGTTAATGAGGCATTAAAAAGAACTAATGAGGATTTTATACTGATCCTTGACCCTGACCATATAGCCTTCCCGAATATGCTGGATCAGATACTTGGTTTTTTTGAGGATGAAAAAGTTGGTTTTGTCCAGGTTGCCCAGGGATATTATAATCATTACCGCTCTTTTACCGCACGGGGGGCAGCTGAACAAACCTATACCTTTTATGGCCCTGCGCAAATGGGATTGTATGGTTACGGCAGCGCGGTTGCTATAGGGGCTAACTGTACTTTCCGCCGCAAAGCTTTGGAAAGCATAGGAGGGCATGCACAGGGACTGGCAGAAGATTTATTAACAAGCATACGATTACATGCAAAAGGTTGGAAGTCAGTTTATAATCCTGTTATTGTCAATCGAGGCCTTGTGCCTGAGGATCTGTCTTCATTTTTCAAGCAACAACTAAAATGGGCAAGAGGTACTTTCGAAATACTTTTCGATGAACTTCCAAAATTGTTCAGAAGATTATCATTCTGGCAACGAATAGCTTACTTGTCAATCAGTACTTATTATTTTAACGGAACTGCCATGCTGTTTTTCATTATGCTGCCTTTATTTTATTTTTTGACAGGAATTATTCCGGGGAAAATGACTTTGATCGAATTTATAATTTATGGTACTCCTGTATTAGTTATTGCAACAATAATTTATGCCTATATACAGAAGTTTTTATGTCATCCGGAAACTGAAAGAAAATTTCACTGGCGTGGTATGGTTCTCAAATTTTCGAGCTGGCCGGTTTATTTTTACGGATTACTGCTTGCATTGGCAAATAAAAAGATTCCTTATCTGCCTACAGCAAAGAAAGCTCTGACAGGTTCTGTAACGACCTTTGTACGTCCGTTGGTTTTGTATATTATAATATTTTTAATCACAGTAACAGCGGTATATATACAAAGACGGTATTATGTTCCTGAAAGTCAGCTGGCTTTCACTGCTGAAAGGGTTTGGGGCATGCTGGGATTCGCTTTTATTGCCTTTATTCAGTCAGTTATTGGAATTTTTGCAGCATTGGAGACTATATGGTTAAAAGATGATGAACCATGGAGAAAAATTAATGTATCCGATATTAATAACGGGCTTTTCCCGAAAACTGGAAAAACAAAAAAATATGAGGACATAAAAATATGAATGTCAATGTTTTAATATAATATTAATTTAATAATTTTATTAATTTGTTGAAAAGGGCGCAAAGCGCCTTTTTAGACCAGACTCATTTTTATGGATAATATTTATTAGAGTATATGAAAATATTAATACTGGCGGGAGGATTCGGAACCCGTATGAGCGAAGAAACAGAATTTAAGCCCAAACCGATGATACCTATTGGCAGCTATCCTGTTTTATGGCATATTATGAAGATCTATTCATATTATGGCTTTAATGATTTTGTTATTCTGCTTGGCTATAAAGGTTATATGATCAAGGAGTATTTTGCCAATTACCTTTTGCATCAAAGCGATGTAACGATTGATATTGCTAAAAATGAAGTTCAGATACTGAATAATAAATCGGAACCGTGGAAAGTTACCCTTATCGATACCGGATTACATACCATGACCGGTGGACGAATCCTGAAGGTAAGGGATATTGTCGGTGATGACACTTTCATGCTTACATACGGGGATGGGGTAGGAAATATAAATATAAGAAATTTAATAAATTTTCACAGATCCCATGGAAAATCGGTCACTATGACCACTGTTCAGCCGGAAGGCAGGTTTGGAGGGGTGGAATTTGATGCAGGTTCCGATAAGGTTAATTATTTTATTGAAAAACCATTGGGTGACGGCGGCTGGATCAATGCCGGATTTTTTGTATGCGAGCCGAAAGTGTTTGATTATATCACCGAAGGCGACAAAACTGTATGGGAAAGGTCCCCGTTGGAAAATTTAGCAAAAGATGAAGAGTTGTTTGCATTTAAACATACCGGATTCTGGAAACCTATGGATACTTTAAGGGATCTTAAACAACTTAACGAAATGTGGAATTCAAATAGTGCATTATGGAAAATATGGAACGACTAAATTCTTTATTTGGAGGAATATATAAGGATAAAAGAGTTCTTGTTACCGGGCATACAGGTTTTAAAGGCTCATGGCTGGCTAAATGGTTGCAGTTAATGGGAGCTGAAGTTTTTGGATATTCTTTAAAGCCTCCTACAATTCCAAATCATATTTCTTTGTTGAATTTGAATATAAAGTCTGTTGAGGCCGATATTCGTGACCTGAAGAAACTTAGCAATTATATTACTGAAATCAGGCCTGACATTGTTTTCCATCTTGCTGCCCAGGCTTTGGTAAGAGTTTCATATGCCAATCCCTTTGAAACTTATACTACTAATGTTATTGGCACACTCAATTTGTTTGAAGCATGCCGGAACGCAGGTTCTGTAAAAGCAATAATTAATGTCACCAGTGATAAATGTTATGAGAACAGGGAATGGATATGGGGATACAGGGAAAATGACCCAATGGGAGGCTTTGATCCTTACAGTTCTTCTAAAGGCTGTTCTGAACTTCTTACATCTTCTTACCGTAATTCATATTTTAACCTGAGCGGATTTGGCACTCAGCATCATCTCCTTCTTGCAAGTGCCAGGGCCGGTAATGTCATTGGAGGAGGTGACTGGGCGAAAGACCGCTTAATTCCTGATTTGATAAAGGCTGCCTCCGGTAATATGACTGTTACGATTAGAAATCCTGGTGCTACCAGACCATGGCAACATGTATTGGATCCGTTAAGCGGTTATCTGATTTTGGGGTGGAAGCTTCTGGAGAGAAAAAAGGAATTTGCCGAAGCCTGGAATTTCGGGCCGGAAAATGAAAACAATTTATCTGTAGAAGAGGTGGTTGATCTTTCGAAAAAGTACTGGGACAAATTAGAAGCCAAGTACAGCAAGGGTAATTCAGAACATCATGAAGCAGGATTACTTATGCTTGATTGTTCAAAAGCAAATAAATTATTAAAATGGAGATCTGTCTGGGGTATTGAGGAGTCGGTTCAGAAAACCATTTCCTGGTATAAAAAGTATTATGAAAATAATAAGGTGATGACCAATAAAGATATCCGTGAATATGCTGATGATGCTGTTAAACAAAATTTGATATGGGCAATTTGAATGATAAACGGATTTTAATTACCGGCGGTAATGGCTACCTGGGTTCTCATTTGACTCAGGCCCTCATGAACGCCGGGGCTAAGGTATATGTAACAGATATGGTTTCAGGTTCAGGCGATAATGAGTATGAATATATTGCTGATATACGTGCGCAAAGCTCTCTTAAACAAATTACAGAAGAGGTCAGGCCTCATATTATATATCATCTGGCGGCTGTTTTAAACCGTGAAAGAAGTTTTGAAAATCATGACAGTGTAATGGAAGTTAATTATTTTGGCACTGTGAGATTATTGCAGGCGCTGCGGAATATTGAATATGAAAATTTTATTTATACATCTACAAGTGAAATATATGGTAATAATCCTGCACCATTTAATGAGGAACAGATTCCTGATCCCTGTTCACCGTATTCGCTGAGTAAAATTTTTTCCGAATTTGCAATTAAGGCCTTTTCAAGAGTAAACAATAAAAATTATACTATTCTGAGGTTGTTTAATTTTTTTGGCCGGAATATGCCGGATGGGTTTTTTATTTCTCAGTTAATTTATTCTTTAAGACAAAATATTCCTTTTAATATGACCGGCGGTGAGCAGGTACGTGATTATTTATTTATTGACGATGTTGTTTCGGCCTTGATTCTGGGAGCAACTAATAAGAAATCACTGAATGAAGTGTTTAATGTATGCAGTGGCGTTGGAATCACTATGAAAGAAATTGTCGGTGAATTTAAAAACAGATTCAATAATGAACTTGATGTCAACCTGGGAGCACTGCCATACAGGGAAAATGAGGTTTGGAATATGGTCGGGGACAATAAAAAGATAAAAAAAATGCTGGGGTTCGAACCCATGTACAGTTTTTCGCAAGCAATTGAATTGCTTCTTTAAGAATGGAATTATATTTTGTTAAGATGATAAAAAATGATATTGGGCACAATATCATTCAATTATAAAATTTAGATAAATGAATAAAAATAATTTAAAAAGGATCATATTGACAATAGTAGCTCTTTCGGCAGGTTTTTTGATCATGTTAGGATTATCATTCCTGGGAAATAAATCAAAAGGCCCACTGGAAAATATTTTTTACCGTACTGGTAAAATGGTGCAAAATATAGAAGAAAAAAACATTTTATCAAGACGGGAATATAAAAGGGCGGATGAACTTAAATGGTTCGGGGAATACCAGGACGATTTATCAAAGTTAATGAAGCCGTCAAGAATTCTTTTAGGTGCTTCGGATCATCATACAAATAAATCTTATGAATCGATACTTGATCTGGAGGATTCTCTTCATACAACTTTTCCATTGGTTCATATTTATACTGCATGGGGAAGTGGTACGGAATATCAGTTCCCTGAATTGCAGGTTAAAACCATTTTCCGATTAGGCTCGATTCCTGTAATTACGTGGGAGCCATGGCTTAGTGCTTTCGACCAAGAAGAATATCCCGGCATACCGGAAGTTGCAGAAAGGGACAAGGGATGCCTAATAGAAATTGCCAGGGGAGTATATGATAAGTATATTAACAACTGGGCTTTATCTGCAAAAGATATTCAAAAACCAATTTTTTTAAGGGTTGCTCACGAGATGAATGATCCTTACCGGTATCCATGGGGACCGCAAAATAATGAACCCGGGGATTTTATTGCAGCATGGAGACATATTCATCATACTTTTTTGAAAAACGGTGCTACCAATGTTATATGGATTTGGAGTCCGCATCAATCTTACGGCTATTTAAACGAATATTATCCGGGTAACGATTATGTGGATTATGTTGGTTCCGGGGCTTTAAATTATGGAACTGTGGCCACATGGAGCGAATGGTGGACGTTTGAGCAGTTATTTGGAAATTATTATGATGACCTTAGTTCATTTAATAAACCTATAATGATTACAGAATTTGGATCTTTAGCCGTTGGGGGCGACCGGGCTGAATGGTATTTAAATTCTCTGAATGCTGTTAAAAATAAATATGACCTGGTCAGGTCAATTATATTCTATCATATTTCTTCGGATAAAACCGTAACTGATAAATCATTGAACTGGTACATCAAAGATGATTCTGAAGTTACAGAGGCTATACGGAATGAAATAAAGGAGTGGGGGTATTAAAAATTTAACAAATTTTAACATCTTATTAATTTGTTAGAAATGAATTATATAAATATATAAACATATAAATATATATAAAATATTCTAATTTAATTGAACTTATTGATCCTTTAATCGTTTATGACTGCGATAGTTCAAATTAATTAAGTTGTTAAAAATTAAAAAAATGAAAACATTTCCAAATTTGAAAAGTGTTGCAATAATTGCTATTGTACTTACCACGGTTTTTGCTGTAAGTTGTAGTAAAGACGAAGTTTTTGTTCCGGCTTCCGAACAAAATTATGAGTTAAAATCGGCTGGTAAAGCATTGCCTCCGGGTGAATCATCTATTGCAGAAATAGCAATAGATGCCGGGTTTAGTGAGCTTGTAGGAGCTTTGTCTTATGTGGACGAAGCGATTGAACCAAGTCCCGGGTTAGTAAATCTATTCCTTAATGGTACGGATCAGTACACGGTTTTCGCTCCGACTAATGATGCATTTATTGCTCTTTATGGTGCCTTAGGTGTTGGCGGTATTACTGATTTACACCCTGAACTTGTTCTTAACGTACTTCTTTATCACGTAACAGAAGGACGTCGTGCTGCAAATAGTGTAGTACCCAAAATGGGAACACGTACAATTGAAACACTTCTTGGTGAAACCTTTTTGGTGAACCCGGATCTTTCAATTCAAGCTATTGGAAATACAGCGAATATTGTTCCTGATTTTGCAAACATTTCTGCTTCTAATGGAATTATCCATGTGATAGATGCAGTTATTCTACCTATTGAATAGTCTGAAATTTATTTTTATCAGGCAATGAGTTAAATTTACAAACACCCAGGGAAAAGAGGCTGTCTGAAAAGACAGCTTTTTTTTTGGGGGGCCGTGCATGGTCGAAACAAGGTTTGCCGTGAGAGGTCAGACGAGGCCATAGTTAATAGAAATACAATGTCATCTTTTATGAATCAGAGTTTCAAATTTTTCAGTAAAAGATATTATCGTGTTTTGGGATTAAACAAGTTTTAAATTATATTTCGATCATAAATGAAAAAATGATTATGAGCAGAAAACAGTGGTATGAAGAATTGTTTGAGGATTACGGCCGGAAATATGACAATGAAATTTTTACACAGGGAACAATAGGTGAATGTGATTTTATTGAGAAAGAGATAAACTATAATAAAAATTTAAAGATCTTAGATATTGGCTGTGGTACCGGAAGGCATTCGATCGAACTATCCAAACGGGGTTATTCGGTTACAGGTATCGACCTGTCAGAATCACTATTGAAAAGAGCAAGGGAAAAAGCTGAGGAAAACAATCTTCACATAGACTTTTTAAGGCACGATGCCCGGGACCTGCCTTTTGAGGGCCGGTTTGATGTCGCGATAATGTTATGCGAGGGTGGTTTCCCTTTAATGGAAACTGATGAAATGAACTTTGAAATACTCAGGAATGTCACTAAATCCCTGAAAAATAATTCAAAGCTTATTTTTACAACGCTTAATGGTTTGTTCCCTTTGTTCCATTCCATCAATGAATTCCATTCAGCAGAAGATAAAGACGGTAATGCAACATATAATAGTAAAACTTTTGATTTGATGACATTCAGAGATTATAATATAACCACTGTTAAAGATGATAACGGAGTGGAAAAAGAACTTGAATGTAACGAACGATATTATGTGCCTTGCGAAATAACATGGTTGCTCAAAACATTAGGATTTACCAGAATTGATATTTTTGGAGCAAAACTCGGTGCCTTCTCCAGGGAAGATAAACTGACAACGGAGGACTACGAGATGTTGGTTATTGCCAACTTAAAAAATCCAGACTTTCAATGTCTTTCATAATATTTTTATAAGCTGTATTGTCGAGATTCTTAATCGGCGGCCGACAAGGACCGCAGTCAATATTTTTCTTTTTCATAAATGCTTTCCCGGCAGCAATAGACCCTCCGTATTTGTTAAGGATTTCAACTACCCTGAGTGATTGGGCCTGCTTTTCCCCCGCAGCTTTCATGTCCCCTTTTTCAAAATCTGATATAATATCGTAATAGAAGGGAGCCATAAAATTGTATGTGCTTCCTATTGCTCCTTTTACTCCGTATGCCAGGCCGGCAAGCAGTAACTCATCGTATCCGTGCAGGATGTCCCATTTCCCGTTATCCAGTCTCAGGCATTGCATCATGTCCGTAAAATTATTGTCAGTAAACTTTATGCCTGCCAGGTTAGGGATTTTTTGTTTTGCAGTTTCAATAAAACCGGCCATAGGCAGCCTGACGCCGGAAACAGAAGGAATATGGTAATAATAGAAAGGTAAATCAGGTGAACCTGAAGCTGCCTCTTTGCAAAAATCAACCAGTTCTTCGATATTTCCGGGAGACAAGAATGAAGGTCCCATGCAACCTACAGCATATGCCCCGATTTTTTCCGCATGGTTTGCAAGTTGGAATGATTGTTTGGAAGAAGTTGTACCCACATGTACAATCACTTTGAAATTTTCTGTCTGCTCCGGGATCCATTTTTCTGCTAATTTTTTGCGTTCCTCATTAGTCATTAACATCCCTTCTCCTGTTGTTCCACAAATGAAAACACCTTTCAGCTTATCTTTTTTTAATCTGGCGGCATAGTCAGGAATTACTTTTAAATTAAGTGAACCATCACTGTTCATAGGGGTAAACGGGGCGGCAATTAATCCTTTGGTTTTATTAATTATCATGTTATATTTATTTAAATAATTGTTTATACATTCCCTCCGGTGACAAAGTTATACGTGAATAGCATTTCTGTAACCTTTACAATCTCTGTTTATTTTTTAATCCGGAATAACTCTTCGGTAATCAAATATATAAAAATTTTTTAATGGATAATTTTTTAAAATATCCCGAAGGTTAATATGTAAGAAGATAAATTAATGAGGATAGTAAAGAATAATAAATTTTTTGAGTTTATTTTACGTAATTTTATAGGTTTGAAGGTAAAAATTTGAAAGCAATGAAACGAGCAGGATTGTTAAATTACCCAGGAGTATGATTAAAACTCACGCAAGTTGCATATGATACCAATTAAAATAATTAATTTTAATCATATGAAAATTATTTGTTTTTTACTTATGATAGGTTTTTTACAGCCGGTTTACGGACAAATACGGGAAGTTATTGAATTGTGGCCTGAATACGTTCCCGGTGAAGATAAGCCAAAGAGCGAACCGGAAATATCTGATAATGTCAGCGGTAATGTTGTCAGGATTGCTGAAGTTACCAATCCTGTACTGGAAGTTTTTAAGGCAGAAAATCCGACTGGTGCCAGTGTTATAGTATGTCCGGGAGGCGGTTATAACATTTTGGCCATTGACCTGGAAGGATATGAAATTGCCCAATGGCTCAATAATTCAGGTATTACAGCATTTGTATTACAATACAGGGTTCCTCAAAAGCAGGAAGGGGCCCTGCAGGATATTCAACGTGCAATAAGGCTGGTTAGAAAGAATTCTGAAAAGTGGAGCCTTGATCCCGGGAAAATCGGGGTTATTGGCTTTTCAGCCGGAGGCAGTCTGGCAGCCCGGGCCGGTACAAGATTTAAAGAAAAGACATATGACGACATAGATGAGGCAGATCAGTATTCTGCAAGGCCGGATTATTGTCTGCTAATTTATCCGGCTTATCTTGACAAGGGGCCGGGGAATACTTTAACCCCTGAATTAACGGTCACTGAAGAAACGCCGCCTGTGTATATTTTTGGTACTGCTGATGATAAGCATGCAAACAGCTGCCTTGTAATGACACAATCGCTTAGAAATAACAAAGTACCTGTTGAGCTTCATATTATGCCGGAAGGGGGGCACGGCTATGGGTTGAGAAAGGGGAAAGAGGCCGCGGAGCTATGGCCTGCCCTGGCGAAGAAATGGTTAATGAAAATGATATTTTAGAAAGTTTGTATATAATTTTCATAAATAACCCCAACATATTGATTGTCAGTATATAAGTCACTTGGCTATTGTGAAATAACAAATGCACAATTTTTTATAATTATCTGATTTTGCCTTTTTTTTGTGTTTTACAACATATTTTTTTGATCGCAAAGCTTTGCGCAAAGCTTTGCGGAAAACTTCCTTATATAAGCGATTTTTTATTTTGAAAAGTTATTTGATTTTTGGGCAGTTTATTAATACTTTAGAATAATTTTTATAAATGATAGAATGAAACGAGCATAGTTGGAAAATCATTGAAGAGCATGATTGAAAATTATGCGAGAGACATTTGATACCTTTGAAAATAATTAATATTAATCATATGAAATTGATCATTATACTGTTTATTTTGTCATTGTTTACATGTTCTGACAATGAAAGTGAAAAAGGCACTTTTGCTAATGATTATGAACCGACATGGGAATCCCTGAAAACTCATCCGCTTCCAAAGTGGTTTGATGATGCAAAATTTGGTATTTTCATACACTGGGGGATATACTGTGTCCCGGGTTACAAAACAGAATGGTATCCGAGGCATATGTACACCGAAGGACACGATATTTACAACCACCATACGGAAAAGTATGGCCCTCCCTGGGAATTTGGCTACAAAGATTTTTTGCCACAGTTTACTGCATCCAGGTGGAACCCTGAAGAGTGGGCTGCATTGTTTAAACAGGCCGGAGCCCGTTATGTGGTGCCTGTTGCTGAACATCACGATGGTTTTGCTATGTGGGACAGTGATCTTACTGAATGGGACGCAATGGATAAAGGTCCGAAGAGAGATATCATCGGTGAATTGGGCAAAGCTGTGCGTGTGCTTGATATGAAATTTGCCCCTTCATTTCACCGGGCGTTAAACTGGAAACACTACGAGCCTTCTTATAAACTGGATCATAAATGTGATACAGAAGATCCGGAATATGCAGGTGTAGGTAAAATATATCCTGAACCTCATGAACCGGGAGCAACTCAAAGTAAAGCTTTTCTGGACGAATTTGAAAACAGGTGGAAAGAAATTCAGAGAAAGTACGAGCCTGACCTGGCATGGTTTGATTTTGGATGGGGTGATTACCCTTTTCATCCATATATGAAAAGGATGATGGCAGATTATTACAATACAGCTAAAAAGTGGGGCAAAGAAGTTGCTTTTAACAATAAAACTATTCGCAGTGAGCCAATGGCGCCCCCGGAAGTAGGTGATTTTATTGAGCTGGACCACATGAAAATGGATTCAATAAATGAGAGAAAGTGGCAGTGCCCAACCTCTATTCATATGGGACGGGGATCATGGGGTTACGATAATACGGCAACTGCGGAAAATTACAAATCAGCCGATTACCTGATTGATGAATTTGTTGATATCGTCAGTAAAAACGGAAACCTGCTGTTGAATATCGGCCCGAAACCTGACGGCACTATTCCTCAGATACAAATTGATCGCCTGAAGGATATCGGGAAATGGCTTGAAGTAAACGGAGAAGCTATTTACGAAACCCGCTGCTGGAAAACTTACGGTGAAGATAATATCCGTTATACAAGAAAAGGTTCGAAGACAGTTTATGCCATATCACTGGAATGGCCCGAAAATCAGATTCTTCTTAAATCGTTCCGGCAATATAAGAAATCACAGATTAAATCAGTCACAATGCTGGGAAATGACAGTCCGCTTGATTGGTCATTATCTGACAAAGGATTAACTATTCTGAGTCCAAAGCAAAAGCCCTGCCTCCATGCTTACAGTTTTAAAATTGAATTGGATAATTAGTAATTTTTAAAAATAAAATAAATGAAAAAATCATCAGGTCTTACTTTATCTGTGTTGATTCTGCTTCTCATTTTTGGCTTTTCTGCAAATAGCCAGGTCCCTGCCTATCTCAAAGGCTATTCAGAGCAGTATCAACAAAATCCACGTGAAGCTAATATTCAGTGGTTCAAAGATTCCCGGTTCGGTATGTTTATCCATTACGGCCTTTACAGCCAACTGGGCAAAGGAGAGTGGGTTCAGTTAAGGGATACTATTCCGCTTGACGAGTATGCAAAATTGAAAGATAGTTTTACCGCTTCAGGATTTGATGCTGATTTTATTGTGCAGCTTGCCAAAAAGGCAGGGATGAAATATATTACCATCACCAGTAAACATCATGATGGTTTTTGTCTGTTTGAAACCGGTGAAACAGATTTCAACAGTGTTGATTCCCCGGCGGGGCGTGATTTAATGGCTGAAATGGCTGCTGCCTGCGAAAAGGAAGGGGTGGGATTGTTCCTGTACTATTCTTATGCTGCCGACTGGAAACATCCGTGGTTTTACGACAGAGATGAGGGCTGGGCAGCTGCCCGTCCCGCATACAAAGAAAAGCCGGAAGCATACAAATATGAAAAACCGGAGGACTTCCGCAAGTATGTGGATTATGTTCATGCACAGCTTAAAGAGCTGCTTACTCAGTATCCTGATATTGCAGGAATATGGCTCGATCCGATAATGGGGTTTTATGCTAATCCGGAGGTATTCCCGATAGATGAAACCTATGCCTTAATCAGGAGCTTGTCACCTCATGCTCTGATTTCGTTTAAACAAGGCGCAAATGGAGATGAGGATTTTATGGCGCCTGAACGTGGAGGCGGCAAAAGAGTGGGCGAGCAATACCCGGTGGCTCAGAAGGCTTATGAGCTCAACAAGAATAAACCCAGGGAGGTATGCAATACTATGCAACCCCATTTAGCCGGTGCCGGCCCTAATTGGGGATATAATAAAGCGCATGAGGGGCTTCACCTGAAAGTTGACGATGTAAAGATTTTACTGGGCGATGCATTGTTAAACAACTATAATCTGTTGCTAAATATAGGACCGCTGCCTGACGGATCTGTGCATCCGGAGGATATTGAAACATTGTCGAATCTTAAAAAATAGGAGCTGAAAGTTCTAATAATCCGATTAATGTGGAAAGACCTTTTCGCCCATCTGTTTGAGTGTTGACAAATATTCATCATTTTAAATCGCAATTATATGAAATTCTTTTTGTCTTTTTTAATGGTAGTTTTTCTTCTGTCGAATTCCTGCAGTACCCAAAGGAAGGAAAATAAGGTTTATACCCGGACTTTTGAACCAACATGGGAATCATTGATCAGCAATGAGATCCCTGAATGGCTCATGGATGCGAAATTTGGCATATACGGCCATTGGGGCGTATATGCTGTCCCTGCCTATCGTACTGAATGGTACGCCAAGCATATGTATAACCGTGAACATGATATTTATAAGCATCATGTTGAAAACTGGGGAGACCCCGCTGAATTTGGTTATAAAGAATTTATACCTCTTTTCAAAGCTGAAAAATATGATCCCGCAGAATGGGCTGCGATTATTAAACAATCAGGGGCAAAATATGCAGGATTAGCAACTGTTCATCATGATGGATTTTGTATTTGGGACAGTGAATTTACCCGGTGGAATTCAATAATAAACAATCAGATTGGCAAAAGCCTGTTGTGGTATTAAATAAATTGCCGGGCAGCATGCAATTTAATTTTCCTTATGAAATGGGGATTCTCACATTTGAGGAGGGAAGGGACAGGCAGCCAAATGAGAAAAGGCCATGGATTGATGATATGAAGATTGCTGATCAGGGATGGGGATATGTCTCAGGCCAAAATTATAAAGAGGCGCCGGAAATTATTCGCGGATTAATTGACAGAGTGGCACGAGGCGGAGGATTATTGCTGAATTTATCGCCAAAAGCTGATGGGACGATTCCGGAAAAACAGAAAGAGACACTCAAAGGAATTGGTGACTGGCTGAAGATAAATGGTGACGCCATATATGGAACAAGGCCATGGAAAATTCATGCTGAGGGGCCTGTTGATAAATTTTTCACATCGGGCAATCATCCAAAATGGAACTTTGCAGATAATACTGACGCCGGGGATATACGATTTACAATTAAGAATAATAATCTGTATGTCATGGCGCTGGGATGGCCTGAAGATATGCGCCTCCATATTAAGAGCATAAATAACCGGGAGGACATTGCATCAAGAATTAAAAGTGTAAGCCTGCTGGGATCGACAAAGGATGTCGAATGGTCGGTGGAAGCAGACGGAACGCATGTTATACTTCCTGAAGTTGTAGATGATGTTGCTGTTGCTTTAAAATTTGAATTGGATAAGTAATATTATGAACCCGGCATAATTGTAAAATTACACCTGTATGCCATAGCACATCGGTGCGAAGGCATACAAGAGTATGATTTAAACATGCGGCTTTTATATGATACCTTTGAAAAAATTAATTTCAATCATGAAAAATATATTGATAAAATTTGCGATACTTATATTGTCTGTTTCTGTTGTATCATGTAAACGGGAAATAAAACCCAATATCCTGTTTATAATGTCAGATGACCATACATCCCAGGCTTTTGGGATTTATGGAAGTCGTTTAGCTGCTTTAAATCCAACACCGGTATTAGATTCAATTGCAAAACAGGGGATTATTTTTGATAATGCTTTTTGCACAAACTCGATTTGTACCCCGAGCCGTGCTACAATTATGACAGGTCAGTACAGCCAGACAAACGGAGTGCTTGATCTGAACGGTATGCTGCCACCTGAAAAACAATACCTGGCCCATGAAATGAAAACACTTGGTTATCAGACTGCAATGATAGGAAAATGGCATTTGAAATATGCACCGGAAGCATTCGATTACTATAATGTCTTTCCAGGCCAGGGAGATTATTTCGATCCTGTCCTCTACAGCAGGGAGGGGAAAGAAAAAATGAAAATCAGGTTTGAAGCGAATTTGGTCAGGGAGGTAAATGCTACCCGGTACAAGGGGCATTCCAGCGATGTTATTGCTGATATTGTCCTGGACTGGCTTAATAACAAAAGGGATAAGTCAAAGCCTTTCTTTTTGAAATGTCATTTTAAGGCCCCGCATGATATGTTTGAATTTGCCCCGAGGTATAAGAATTACCTGGAGGATACAGAAATTCCTGAACCGGCAACCATGTACTACAATGCTAATAATGGTTCTGTCGCTACCAGGGGGATAAATAATTCCCTGACTGATTCTATAGGATCATCTGTCGGCCACAGGAATATAATCCGTAACATGGGGATGCATATGGGTATTGACCAGAATATCCCGGATCCGGAATATACCCATCTTGCCTATCAGGAGTATTTAAAGAGGTATTTAAGGTGTGTAAAAGGAGTTGATGATAATGTTAAACGGATTTATGATTATCTCAAAGCAAATAATTTAATGGATAATACCATCATAATATATACAGGGGATCAGGGTTTTATGCTGGGTGAACATGATTATATCGACAAAAGATGGATGTATGAAGAGTCGATGAGAATGCCGCTTTTTGTTTGTTATCCCAAAATGATCAAACCGGGATTAAGATCAGGCGCGATAGTGAATAATGCTGATTTTGCCCCGACTATGATTGAGCTTGCCGGTGGAACAGTACCTTCATACATGCAGGGTAAAAGTTTTCAAGAAATACTGGAAACGGGCATGGAACCGGCTGACTGGCGAAAGGCAACTTATTACAGATACTGGATGCATATGGCTCATAAGCATAATAATCCGGCTCATTTTGGAATACGGACAAAAGATTATAAATTAATATTCTTTTATGGTGTTGATTATAAGGTCAGATCGGGAGAAGCTCAGAAATGGGCTAATAACCCTGCTTCCATGTCAGCATTTCAAACACCTGCGGCATGGGAATTTTATGACTTAAGAAAGGATCCTTATGAAACTGATAACCGGTATAATGATCCTTCCTGTAAAGAGGTCATCGAATCACTTAAGTATCAATTGTTTGAGCTTCGAAAAGAATTAAATGAAGAGGATCTGAATTATCCGCATATACAAAAAATAATTGACGCTAATCGGGCAGAATAATATATAGATATTACATCTACAGTCTTTTGGGCAAATCCTGAATTATTTAATTTGAGGCTGTTTCGAAATGTAAAGATATAAAGAGACAGGATAAAAATAACTATCGGCTAAAAAAATATGAATATAACTTCATTGAATTTTAGTTGACAATAGTATTATTTGTCTGACTTATTCATTATATTTCGTGAATTAATGATCATTGATGATTGTTACAATTGGATATAGAAATACATAACCTGAAATATATATACCTAAAGATCTAAAGTGAGTTGTTTTAATCATACTTCCGGGTGATTGTACAATCATGCCCGGTTCATTTCAGGTTTTTAGGTATAAGCTAAATAAATTGTTAAATGACATTAGTTAAATTAAGAGAAGTATCAAAAGATTATCAAATTGGTGAAATTACTGTTCAGGCTTTAAAAAATATAGAGCTGGAAATAGAGAAACAAACTTTTATATCTTTTGTGGGTCCCTCGGGCAGTGGCAAGACAACTCTTTTAAATCTTATAGGATGCATCGACAAGCCTTCATCAGGTGAAATTTTCATAGAGGGCACAAATGTAAAATATTTTTCAGCAAAGGAATCAGCTAAATTCCGTGGCCGCCATCTTGGATTTATTTTTCAGAATTTCAATTTGCTTCCTGTCCTGACTGCTTATGAAAATGTAGAATACCCCCTGATAATGGTTCAGAATATTGATCCGGACAATAGAAAAGAAAGAGTATTGCACTACCTTGAGGCAGTTGGCATGTCAGATCAAAAAGATAAATATCCGTCTCAGTTATCAGGCGGACAAAAACAACGGGTAGCAGTTGCGAGGGCGTTGGCCACCAATCCAAAACTTGTCCTGGCAGACGAACCAACAGCCAATCTTGATCATGCAACAGCTTTCAAAGTGATTGAATTGATGAGGAAGATGCAGAAGGAATTTAATACCACTTTTATCTTTTCAACCCATGATCCTAAAATAGTCAGGGAAGCCGAGATAGTTTATACTCTCGAAGATGGTATAATTGTTAAAAAGGAGGTTTTAACTTCATAAAAGAGATGAGATGAAGAATATTTTTAAAATAGCTTTAAGAAATTTACTTAGATATAAACGACGTACTCTAATGACAGCCCTGCTGATAATTATCGGGGTAGTGATGGTTATAGTTTTTTCGGGAGTTTCAACCTCCTTTAAAAGCATGATGATCGGAACTATTACTGATTCAATGCTTGGCCATTTGCAGATACACAAAACAGGTTATGTCAGCTCGATAGATAACCTGCCCCTTCATTTAAATATCGAAGAAAAAGAAATTGAACAGCTGGAAGAGGTATTAGAAAAGCATAGTAAAGAAATTGAGGCATATACCTTTAGAATTAAATTCAGCGCTATGCTCAGCAATTATGAGGAAACAACCAATATCCGGCTGACTGCTGTTAATCCCGCTATGGAAGATGCAGCTTGTCCGGGACTCGTTGACAGAATAATAGAAGATATTCAGGATCCGGATGAATTTGTTAAACCAGGAGAAATAATCATCCCTGAAAATTTATCACGGGGATTAAAACTTAAACCGGGTGATGAGGTTGTGTTAGTTGCTAACAATGAGGATGGTTCGGTAAACGGACTGAGTCTGCATGTTTCAAATACTATGGAAGGATTGTTGGGGCCTGCAGGAAGAGACGGATTTATTCATATTGATGATGCTAAGGTTCTTTTAAGAATTGATGGTAATGAGATCAGCGAAGTGGCAATTCGTTTAAAAGACCCTGACAGACTGAATAAAATGGCAAATATTCTGAGCGATGATCTGGCTCAGTTCACCAATAAACAAAACAAGCCGCTTTTTGAGATCCACACATGGGCTGATTTGTCACCTTTTTCAACCATAGCCACTATTGTTGATCTGTTGATTATCACTGTCAGGATAATACTGATTGCCATTGTTCTCGTAAGCATCCTTAATGTGATGATGATGTCGGTTTATGAAAGGATTTCGGAGATTGGTACTATTTCGGCAATTGGCACATTGCCGTCTAAAATACTGTGGCTGTTTTTGACAGAAGGTTTTTCGCTTGGAATAATAAGCGTTATTGTCGGAAACATAATCGGTGTACTTTCCTTACTCATTATCAATATAGCCCAAATTCATTTTTCATTTGGCCGAATGAAAGATATCCTCCTGGAAACATCTATATCAGCATCAGATATGATTTCAATATCACTAATTGTTATAATAGTAACAGGAATTTCCAGTCTGCAACCGGCTGTAAAGGCTTCTAAAATGCAGCCTGTTGATGCACTTCGAAAAATTTAAAATAAATTAAAATGCAAAGAGAATCAAAAATTTATTGGGCATTGCTTCTGTTTTGCTTTATTGCATGCAGCGGTCAAAAGAATGTGACCAGCATTCCTGAAACTCAGTTACAGGAAGTCAAACCCGGAGGAAGAATTGCTGTCGCAGCTGTCAGTGACAGTGAAAATTCGGAGATTAGTAGTATTGCAGGAAGAGCGCCATGGTTTCTTATATTTGATGAAAAGGGTAACTTCATGAAATCCGTTATAAATCCCGGAGCCGGCATGGGGGGTGGTGCCAGCAGGGCAGTGACTGACCTTTTAGTAAAAGAAAATTGTAAAATCATGGTTGCAGGACAATTTGGATATAAAATGGAAAATCAGTTAAAAGCGAATAAAATAGATTTTTTTGAGCGTAAAGGTAATGCTAAAAAAGTGGTACAACATTTAATAAATTCATTTTAAAGAGATGCAAATACCCAGGTTTCTTTATTTACTGATATTTTCTCTGTTAATTGGCAATATTTCAGCACAGCAGGTGTCAACAAATAACAGAGCCGAAGAGATTCTTTTGCAGGTAGATAAAAATCTTACCCCCCCTACCTTTGAAGCATACAGGAAACTTATAAATGAAGAGCCTGACGGAAGTTCAAAAGAGTATATCTTTTTTAGTGTTAAAAAGGGAAAAGATAAAATGGCGCTGCTATACCTGTCACCTGCCAGTGAAAAAGGACGAGCAACCCTTCGTCTTGGAGATAATATGTGGCTTTATATACCTAATGTAGGAAGACCGATAAGGATTACCAGTCTGCAGTCTGTTGTAGGTGGCATTTTTAATAATTCCGATATAATGCGACTTGAATATTCTTTTGAATACAATCCCGTAATACTTGAGGAGAATGAGTCTGAATATATCCTCGAACTTAAGGCAAAATCCAAAAGCGTTGCTTATGACAGGCTAAAGATGTGGGTGGATAAGGATAATATTCACCCCGCAAAAGTAGAGTGTTACACTGCTACGGGAAAAATGATAAAAATTCTGGAATTCAAAGATATACAGGACTTTGGAGATGGAATCATCAGGCCCGCGGTAATTCAGACTACAAGTCCCTTGTATAAAGGTTACCGGTCAGTAATGATCTTTTCCGGGATTAAAGCAAGACAATTACCTGATGAAGTATTTACTTTGGAATATTTATCACGATTGAGTGAATTGCGATGAGAATTATTTCAGGAATCATTTTAATTACTCTATATTGCTTTGGTTACACTAATGTTTTTTCACAAGCATATGATTTCGACATCCCTGAAGTTGAAGATGCCGGAATTGAGTTTAACGGGAATCTCGATACTAAATGGGGATTGTTAAATACGCGCAAAACTTCTCCTTTTTACGGGATACAATTTTTTGATGATCCCGGGAAGAACGATTATCTTTCCCAATACAGGCTCGACTTTTATCTGGATGGAACCTATCGTTACAAGCAACTGGGATTTTTCATGAAAACCTTTTCACAATATATCAAAGAAGAAAATTTAGCTTTCTCCTTTTTTGAATTATACGGAAGTCTTAATTTTTCACCCCGTTTCAGCGCCAGCGCCGGCAAACGACGTTTTACATGGGGGAAAGGTTATGCATTTTATCCTGTTGGATATATAAATGCTGAAAAAGACCCCGAAAATCCTGACCTTGCCCTCGCGGGAAAAACATCGGTATATCTTAATTATAACAGGAGTTTTACTTCATCT
The DNA here is from genome assembly GCA_964540755.1 of uncultured Prolixibacteraceae bacterium. GTDB lineage: Bacteria > Bacteroidota > Bacteroidia > Bacteroidales > Prolixibacteraceae > JAAYJR01. The sequence continues at coordinate 27,396 of CAZIOB010000131.1, forward strand.
GTAATGCAGAATTTCTCTGCAAGTGCGGTCATATTGCCTCCTCAACCGGATATGGGTAATAAATTTGCTCAGGCCCGTGATATTGGCGCTGCTTTAAAATTGTATTTTCTTATAAAAAATATTGATATCGATTTAATGACAATAATCAGGGAGGATGAGCCTTCCAGGGCAGGATTTGATCTATCTGCCAATTTAAGGGAGAATCTGGAAATTCACACTGAGTATAGCTATGCAAATGACGTGATCAATTTTATTAACGAAGACGGGATCTCTTCTTATACACAAAGGGGAAGTTCTTTTCTGTTGGGATTACGATGGCTCACCAGGTTCAATACAACTATAATTGGAGAATATTTCCATAATAACAGCGGTCTTTCTCATGATGAGTTTTCTGACTATCTGAGTTATTTGCAAAATGTTGTGGAGACTGATGATCCTGAACTGATCGATCAGACAAAGAGAAACATGTCCGGTGCCTTTCGTTCCAAAATATTCATGCGCGACTATTTATATTTGAAATTGATGCAACCCGAACCATTTGATATTCTTTACACTTCAGTATCTGTTTTCAGTATCTATAATCTGTCAGATAACAGCTTCGTTCTATCCCCGCAAATAAGTTATAAACCTTTTACAAATTTTGAATTTCTTTTTTGGCCTTTCTTTTTTATAGGAGAGAATAACACGGAATATGGTAGTAAACCCTTCAAGAAGAAGTTAGAGATCTGGATGCGTTTTTATTTCTGAATTAACTGAAAGGTAAATTTTTATTTTTTGTTTTATACCGGCTGACAGTCATTCCGGTATTTTTTTTGAAAGCCCTGTTGAAAGAGCTCAGTGAGCCAAAACCTGAAGCAGAAGAGATGTCTTCCAGTGAAAAATTATCCCCCAATCCATTTTTAATCAATGAGGTAGAGTGTTTTACACGGTATTTATTGATGAGATCATTGAAGTTAAGCTGAAATTCATTATTGATCAAATTTGACAGGTATGTGCGGTTAGTATTTAATTCTTTACAAAGATCAGTTATTTTCAATTCCGGGTCGAGATATCTTTTTTCAGTTTCAAGAAGTTTTTTCAAACTGTTTTTCAACATTTTATTGTGCGATTTTTTTGAGTTTCCCAATTCAGTGTCATTATCCTTTTCGTCTTCTTTTATCGACTTAATTGTAAAATTTTGTTTATTTCCCTGAAGCCCGATGACAAAAAACAACGAACTGAATAATATCGCCGGAACTGTTAAAAGAATATCATTATCCATAAA
>CAZIOB010000132.1:0-59704 GCA_964540755.1 uncultured Prolixibacteraceae bacterium
TAGTTTTTCATAAATGCCATAAGGATTGATTTTCCCTATTGCGTTGGATAAAAAATCATGATCCATTGTTTTTTCTGCTTCCTTGCCATACTTCCTGCCTTTGTTAGTGAAATTACCTACCATCTCTTTTTTCTTTGTGTTTATCTGTTTTCAGATAGAGCCTTAAATCCTGCATTAACCTTTCACCGGGCGGCAAGACAAAAAGAACAAGTGTACTATATCCCATTGTCCTGGCTTTATATTTGCCCTCTTCACTATAATCGTCCGAATTGGGGGAAAGTATTTCAATCGTCAGTTCTTTCTCCTTCCCGAATATTATACCGTCAACCTTACTGGTAAATTCGTATTCAGCTTTGTTTTCCAGATATCTTATACGATTGTCAGGTACAATTTTTTCGAAAATGTTTTCCTTAATCAACTGGGTCACCGCCTGATTGTCAATTTCTGTATTGATTATCTCTTTTTCTATATCTTTCTCTTCATCTGTAAGGAATTCAAAAATCTCACCATTCCGGTTTATATAAACCTGCTGTTCCAGTAAACTCAATGCCTCCTCAACGGCCTTTTCGTGTTTTTGCAGGTCAATATTGAGGTGATCAATCATCAGAACTGAAATATTTCGTGCATTAGTTTTAAATGGCTGATAATACTTCACAAGAAAAAGAGCTTTCAAAACCTTTATAGCGAATTCATTATCCAGTTGTTTCTCTGCCAGATTAATAGCATTTTGAATTCCTCCACGAATAGTAGAACGCAATCCGTCAAATAGCAAATCAAAGCTTACCAGTTGTCCGGTTTCTTTTTCTCCCAATGCTTTTAGCACCTCCTGAAACACACCCAACATGGATCGTTCACCAACCGATGCATGACGTCCCTATAATGCATTATGGTCGGATAAAGCCCGGATACACTGCTGGAAAAGATCAAACTGATATGGGATGAAAGGATATTTCCATGAGAAATCTGTTTCGTCGCGAAATCCGCGAAACTGTATGCCCAGTTGAGTAAAGCTAAGTAATGTTTCCATATTTGCCTGCTCTTTATTCCAAACAGAATAAAGCAAATAATTATGTTCCGGATTTTTGCTCAGAAGGCGCTTTTCAATTACTTCATCCACGTTGGCAGAAGTGAGCGGTATCTTTAACTTAAAACGCGCCTGAATGCGGGAAAAGTCATTCTGCTGCCGCTGCTTCATATCGCCAATCACACTTTCCATGTCCTCCTGTGAAGTAACTAAAATCCAGGAAGCACCTTTAGTGCGTGATGCAAGTGTTTCGGCTATGGTTTAAAGATTCAGCATCAGTTTGGAGTTATCGCTGATATACTGACCTACTTCATCAACAAAAAAGTTGAGACGGAAGCTTGCAGGTTTGTTTTTTAGATAGACTGCAACTTTGCCAACAAAATCATCTACCGATGTAACTATATCTTTACGCAGCGTATCGATAATGCCGGCATATTCAGAAGCAGGTTCGCTAAAAATTCCGGAAAGAACTTCAGAAATAGCAGCTTTTACTTTGGGTGCAAAATATTTGTGCCGTGCCGTTAACCAGGCTTCACCTGTCTGCTTTTCAAAATTTTCTCTGAAGGCACGAAAAACCTTCTCACCGGCGAGCCAGCGTTCAAATTCTGCAACATGCCGTTGAGCACCAAAGTAACCCATATGGTCATAAAATACCCTGTAAAAGACACTTAACACAGCATCTTCTTCGCCTTTGCTTGTAATCTGTGCCTGCTGGTCTATATTAAACAAAATGGATTCTGATGGAATTCGTGTAGCAGATAATACATCCCCACGTAACATTTCATCTCGGTAATTTTATCAGCGAACATTTCACCCAGACAGTAACCATTGTATTCTTTATTTTCCAGCACATATGAAAGGATTTTTAACAGGTGTGACTTTCCGGAACCGAAAAAGCCAGAAATCCAAACACCATTTGCACCATAATAATTGTTGTAGGCTTCGAAAAAATCAGCAATTTTACGCGCAATCTCTTTGGTTACAACATATTCATCCACCTCCTGAAAAATATGTTCCTGGTCGTCTGCTTTTATAACCGTTTCAATAGGGCGGTTAATATCTTGACTGAATAGTTCTTTTAATCTCATAATGCAGGTTTGATTTTATTGAATTCTGGATCTATAGTGTATAATTGTCAATATCGAACGCACGATAATAATTATCATCCTTCAGCTTCCCAAATAACTCCAGCGATAGCCCGCTGTATGTACCCGGGAAGAACATTACTGTAGGTGCTTCTTTCGCAATATTCTGCAGGTTATTCAAAATATTATGCGAGCGGATAAAGGGAAAAACATGGGCAACACCAGTAATGAAATAGACTTTGGCATTGCTTGCATCTATCTGCCGCTTAATCTCAGGCATTAGCATATCTTTTATATCAAGCACAGACTGCAATGCTCCCTTGAATTCATCTTTACTCATCTCTTTTTCCATCGAAAATATCTCACCCTCACCAAGTTCACGGTTAATAATTTTCATTGATATATCGTACAAATTCAGTTCAAGTACCCTGATGCCGCTCATTTCCAATTTATTCATCAAACCCTTTATAGCTTTATCTACCTCAATTATATCTTCAATTTTGAAAGTTGAAATCCAGAATGGGATCTCTCCACTCAATGATTTCTTCAAAAGAAAATCTTCGGATGAGATTACCTCATATAGGTGTTTAAATTTGAGGCTAATATTTTCCATAGGTTTGTTTTAATTTTAGTATTGCTGCATCGCTATACAGAAAAACTTTCAACCAGTCAGGGCTATCTTCCATAATAATATCAGCAACTTGTTGTTGCAATAACTGAGGTTGAATCATTTGTCTTACATTATTATCAATAAGTCCGGCCTGTTCAATAATCTTCAACAACACTTGTTTTACTTTTTTCCGGGTCGTTACTGCAAGTTGTTCTAGTTCTGGTTTTTTCCGTTCAAAGATTAGGTAGTCAGATTCAGTAAGCTGATAATCAAATACAAGAATTTTCTCCCGTAAAACATCAAGAACAAACTCGCGGATAATCCGGTAATTTTTGCATGCACCCAGAAATGCAATCTGTTTTTGTGATACAATATCCCCATTAACCAATACATCCTTTTGTTTTGTAGTCAACGTTTTTAAGCGGTTTGTCAACTCCCGGAATTCTCTTATACTTGTCCTTTTATTCCCTTTTCCAATAAGTTCTTCCTTATTTAAGATATCTTCATATGCAGAGTAACCTCCTTTTCTGAATGCTCGTTATTGTTTCATTTAAACGCAAAGAGGCGGCAGTAAAACCAAAATTATATTTTAACAAATAACTCATAAACAAGCAGTCAATTTTTCAGGTGTTACCTAAAGTAAAATGCATATTGCTTCCATTTTCTTAATACGAGGTTTGCTTCAACCAAGACACCAGCTACTCACAGTAGTTTCAAAAACTTGCCGGTTTAGAGCTAACCATTTTTGTTTATTACCTTTTTCTTCCAATAATGTTTTAAGAGACATCTTATAGAAAAATATAAGTTTGAATGCATGAAGGTACAAATTTCTTAAGAATATAAGCTTAAATAAGGATAAACGAAATCCCTCAATTTTGAAACGTGAAACTACAAGAGCCACTCACGGGACTCGAACCCGCGACCTGCTCATTACGAGTGAGCTGCTCTGCCAACTGAGCTAAAGTGGCTTTTTTATATTAAAGCGCGAAATTAATTATTTCAGTTATTATTGCAAGAACAGAAACCTGAATCTATAATTAACAATAATATTTAATCACTTAACCCTAAACTTTAGCCTGGGAAGTGGCTATCATCTCTTCAAAAACACGCTTTTGCTCTTTTAGGGCTGCCACTTTATCTGCCGGATCAGTCCTGCATTCCAGCAAAATCCAGCCCTTATAGTTCATCTTAACAAACATATCCATCAACTTCTGGTATGGATAATCGCCAAGATTTAGTTCCCTTATATGAACCGTATCCGCAAAATACTCCTTAACCAGGTTAAAATTATATTCAAGTCCCTGGCCATCAAGATCCTGATCATTACTATTCCAGCAAACCCCTGCTCCCTTATTGGTCACATATTCCATAATTTTTTTGATGTTGGGCAGTTGTTGTGTACCCCTCCCATGAACTTCAAGCCTGATCACCTGGCCAATATCCAGTGCATAACGTCCCAATTCGTCGAGGGATTTGCCTATCTGCTCCAGTGTTTTTTCATGAGGTACTCCCTCATGGAACTGGTTAGGTTTAACCTTAACACCCGATCCACCGATATCCTTACTCAGATGCAGCCATTTTTTAGTTGTCTCAATAGATTCCCTTAACCTCTCCTGGTCAGGATAATCATATTGCTCGTTTGTGCCCATACCTACAATTTCCACAGGACTGTCAGCAAATTGCTTCCTGACCTCTTCCCTCTCCGGTACACTCATATCAAGTGTCACTCCATGTGCATGTTCAACACGAAGTTCAACCCCGGGGATACCGGCTTCCGTACAATTCTTAATGATTGTCGGTATATCCCAGTCCTTTGCCCAAAGGTAAGTTACCAAACCCAGTTTCATTTCTGACCCGGGCATACCTTTGCATGATGATAAAAAACTTCCCGGAAGAATTGCAGCTCCTGTGAGAACAGAAAGATCCCTGAAAAATTCCTTTCTTGTTTTTGCTTGTTTAAAAAATGAATCCATTGGTATTGATTTAGTACGTTAAAAATATTTGATAAATATAATAAATATAATAAAACAGGTATGTCTTTAATCCTGCGCAAATTTTGAAGATTCAAAATAATATGTATTTTTGGAATATCAGAAATAAATAATCTGGATTATGATAGAAAATTTTAAATTCACTTTTGAGGAACTTAATGTTAAAAAAGAGGATATAGAATTGTTGATGGGGTTTGAACCCGGTAATTCTCCTTTTCCTTTTCCCGAATGGATAGAGGAAGAGCTGCAGGAAGCTCCTCCTTTGTGCAATATTAAAGGAGTAATTACCATATTTGATAATATCATCATTAACAGGGATGAAAAAACACTGAAAATTGGCAATCAGGTCTTCCATCCTGGTAAAGTAGCTATAACACAACTGAAAAATGCTACCTCTGCTGCACTCTTTGCCTGTACGGCAGGACATGGAATTACTGATCCCGCGAACTTAAAAAGCGAAGAGAGCGAAGTAGAATTCAGGTCTTATATAAGAGACCTGATAGGGACAGTAACTGTAGAGAAAGCAGCGGGATTGACCCAGACAAAAATAGAACTTGCTGCAAATAAGAAAGGCCTGAATATTTCAACATCTTTTTCTCCGGGCTATTGCGAATGGAGCGTTGCCGAGCAGCATAAATTATTTTCGCTGCTTCCGGAAAATTGCTGTGGAATAAAACTTTCAGCTTCATCGCTTATGAGCCCTGTTAAATCTGTAAGTGGAATTACCGGCCTCGGAACCGATTGCAATAAAATAAACAGCCAGTGTTACTGGTGCAAGGACAGCAACTGCATTTACGGAAAAATAAGACGCAGCAAAGTTGCATAAAAAAACTTTTTTTCGTTTGGATATATCAAAACTAAAATATTTATTTGTCATAGTAAAACAAACATGGACCGTTTTTGTGGAAACCTGATTAAAAGTGATGATTTAGAATGGTTTATATAGAAGTAAAGCGGTTATATATTTGCATATACTTTGTATTAATTTTTATAGGATAAATATTTGATGAGAATGAGAAACAAATAAATATTCTTATCGTAAAAAAATTACTAATTGAAAAAAAAATATTACTATGACAGCGCCCAACAAACCTAAGATAATCAAGGATTACAACAAACTTGACAAAAAGCTTCAGGAACAGATTAAATTAGTTTACTCTGACGGATTTGCCGATAACCTGATCCACTTCTTCGATAAAAACGGAGTGAAAGTCACTGCTCTTCCATTCGAGACGGAAGATAAATATTATATGCTCAGGATGACGGAAAATGAAGCTGTTGCAATTGTTGATGAAGATGACGATTTTGATGATGACGGATTCCTAAAAGATGAAATTAAACAGGATTACGAAGATAAGTACGCAGATTTAGACCATATATCCGACCAAATGGCAGATGAAGACGACGACCATGATGATTAACTTATTAATGCAGTGATTACTGTCGTAAAGCAGTTGATCAGGCCAAAAGTTTCTTTACTTTGTCTGCAATTTCCCTGCCTTCTGCTTTTCCTGCCAGTTCCTTAGAGGCTACACCCATGACTTTCCCCATATCTTTCATTGACGAGGCGCCTGTCTTTTTAATAATATCCCGTATGGCATCAGTTAGCTGTTCGTCATTTAACCTCAACGGCAGATAACTCTCAAAGACCTTTACCTGGCCAAGCTCTTCCATGTAAAGGTCATCCCTTCCCTGTTCTTTGTAAATAGCAGCAGAATCATTCCCCTGTTTTGCCAGTTTTGATATTATCCTGACAGATTCATCATCGGTCAGTTCAGAACCCGCACCTTTGGCAGCTCTGGCTTCTATCATTACTTTCTTGATATTCCGTAAGGCATTAAGCCTGTCCTTATCCCGGGCCTTCATAGCCTCCTTTAAATCATTATTTATCTGTTCAAAAAGTGTCATAATAAAAAATATTAGTTCTTAATCTACCTGTCCGTGAAGATAAGAATTTTTATCTGTCAGTTTATTTTCTTTTGTTACAGAATAATCAGAAAACTTCTTTTTGTATTTCGGGTCATTCATTCGCAACTGTCTTCGTTTATAGGCAGGAATATTTTCCAGCTCATCAAGATCTTCATCGGTCACTGAAGAAAAGTCGCGCCTGTAATTCTCCGTATATTTTTTTCTTTCTTCCGTAGTTCTGGGATATAATATCTCAAATTCAGTTTTATCTTCTTCCTTATCATCTTCACTAAAGCGGATCTCTTTCTGGCCGGAGGAAATGGAGTTTTTATTATCAGGCCTTTTATCAGGTGACTTAATGCCTGCTTCAGATCCCTTGCCCTGCAAATGATGAACTTCCTTCTCCTTTCTCCGCTCTCCTGATATCTGTGGTATTGAGCTCTTACCGAAACCGGTTGCAATAAGCGTTACCGATATCTCATCACCGAGTGATTCATCTTTACCATTACCCCAAATAAGATCGGCCTCAAAGCCTGCCAGGTTTTGAAGATAATCAGATATTTTACCGACTTCGTCCATCGTCACTTCCTGGGTTCCGGAAGTAATGTTTAAAAGAATATTCTTCGCGCCACGTATATCATTATTATTCAATAACGGTGAATTAAGAGCTTTCTCAACCGCTTCCTCTGCACGGTCCTTTCCGCTTGCAACTCCGGTGCCCATTAATGCAAGGCCGCTTTTGCGCATTACTGTTTCCACATCGGCAAAATCAACATTTATGTAACCCGGAACCGTAATAATCTCTGCAATCCCCTTAGCTCCTGTGGCTAATATATTATCGGCTTTGGCAAAAGCCTCGGAAATGCCAAAATCACCGAACATTTCCCTGATACGTTCATTGTTTATCACCAGCAGAGCATCTACATGTGCCTCTAATTCACTAATCCCTTCTATCGCCTGGGTTATCCTTCTCTTTCCTTCATTTCTGAAAGGTATTGTAACGATGCCGACTGTCAGATACCCTTCGGCATTGCAGGCTTCGGCAATTACAGGGGCTCCTCCTGTGCCTGTGCCGCCACCCATTCCGGCTGTAATAAATACCATTTTAGTGTTACGGGATAAGGCCTTTTTTACATCTTCTATATTCTCAAGTGCTGCCTGCCGGCCAATATCTGGTTTATTGCCTGCGCCTCGTCCCTGTGTCAGCGAAGCTCCCAGCTGGACTTTGGAAGGCACGGGACTGGCATTCAGGGCCTGGGAATCTGTGTTACAAACAACAAAATCTACATCACGTATTCCCTGCCTGAACATATAATTTACAGCATTACCACCGCCCCCTCCTACACCGACTACTTTTATCTCTGCGCCGGGATTCTCAATAAATGCAAAATTTGATTTTTTTTCTGTCATCTTTCTTATTTTAATAATTTGAAAGTGTTCATTCATTCATAGGCTGATCATCATCTTCAAACAGCTTTCCAAGTCCGAAATTTTTATAGAACCAGTTATCTATATTGCTTTCTGCAACTTTTTCATCAACCTTCTTTTTTTTCTTCTTTTTCCTCTTTTTCTTTGGAGGAAAGAATGTTTTTTCAGGTTTTGAATTTTTCTGTGACAGGTTATCAGTAACGGTATCTTTTTCTTTTTCCCTGCTCTCCATTCTTAAAAGTTCCCCTTCGGATTCTTCAACAGGGTATGTTTTATATTCTGACCCTGCAACTTCTCCCTGTTCCTTAAATTCCTGCTGCTCCTCCAGTTCCTGCTTTTCCAGCTCAAATTTTTCAGGTTCCTTTTTTGGCTGTAACAGCTGGTTGGGATTAGTTATAAATCCTGTTGCAAGAATAGTAACGCTTACATTATCACCAAGAGATTCATCATAACCATTACCCCATATAATATCAGCCTCCTGGCCTGCCCTCTCCTGAAGCACCTCTATAATCTCACCTATCTCTCCAATGGTTATCTCATCCCGGCCTGAAATGATATTCAGTAAAATATTTTTTGTACCATAAATATCATTACTGTCGAGTAAAGGAGATTCCATGGCCTGGTTAACAGCTTTCATGGCGCGGTCTTCTCCTGATGCCACACCCGTCCCCATTATAAATACCCTGCTATCGTGCATTACGGTATAAACATCAGTGAAATCAATATTGATATTTCCGTGAAGGGTTATGATCTCTGCCACTCCTTTTACTGCTGTGGCAACAATATTGTCTGCCATTTTAAAGGCTTTCCGTGCAGGCAGGTCCCCGAAAATATTATGCAATCTCTGATTGCTTATTACCAGCATGCTGTCAACATATTCACCAAGCTTTTCTATCCCCTCCATCGCCTGTCCGAAACGTTTCCTGCCTTCAGCCGGAGAAGGAACCGTAACAACAGCTATGGTAAGAATATCAAGTTCCCGGGCAAGCTGGGCAATGACAGGGGCAGCTCCTGTTCCGGTACCTCCTCCCATTCCTGCTGTGATAAAAAGCATTTTGGTATCTTCTTTTAATGCCTTCCTGATATCTTCGAAATTTTCACGGGCAGCCTCCTCACCCATCTGAGGCATGTTCCCTGCTCCCCTGCCCTCGGTAAGAGTAACACCGAGCTGGATTTTGACCGGGACAGGACTGTTGTCCAGAGCCTGGGCATCGGTATTACAGATAATAAAATCCACCCCTGCAACACCTTCTTCGAACATATAACTGACCGCATTGCAGCCACCACCACCTACACCAATGACTTTAATTATGGAAGATGAAGTCCGTGGAAATTGAAAATTAACTAATTCGGCCATATCACTCATTTAGTTATTATTAAAAATTTACTACTTGTATAAAATAATTCATCATTTCGCTGGTATCCCATACCGGCACAGAATTATTACTGTTATCAGCTTTTATGCCATTCACTTTTGTATCGCTATAAAAATATATTTGCAGCCTGCTCAGAATATTTATTACTGAACGGCAATTATCTTTAATCATTTCATCACAGTATCATCATCATCATCAACATAGTCTAATACACCCTGTACAACACCTTTTAACCAGGGAGAAAATCCTCCCTCTTTTTTCTTTTTTACTTTTCTCTTCCTTTCTTTTCGTGAGGTGCAGTTTTTTGTGAGCTGCATCTTCAGTAAACCAAGAACAGTAAAATAATCAGGATGAATTACATTCTTTATTGTGCTTTCCGGCCTGAAGACCGCAAAAGCAATCCTTGCATCCATTCCCGTCCGGAATTTAACAAGTGAAACCAGATTATGAAGGCCTGCAACACCGCCTGTAATTACTATTCCGGATCCAACATGTTCCGCTGCTCCTGATTCTTCAATCTGGTAATATACACTGTCAATAATTTCTTCTAACCGGGCCTGAATTATGTATGCCAGACTTTTAAAAGATATTTCCTTAGGCTCCCATCCGCTATGACCGGGAATAGTGACTATCTTCCGTTCATCTGCAAAATCCCCCAGCGCCTCTCCATACTGTACTTTAAGCTGTTCAGCCCACTTAGGCAGTATTGAGCATCCTTCCTTAATATCTTTTGTTATAACCTCTCCTCCGAAAGGGACAACAGCTGTGTGCAGCATTATCCCGTTGCCATATATAGCTATCTTGGCAGTTCCCGCTCCAATATCAAGCAAAACAGCGCCAACTTCTTTTTCATCTTCAGTAAGTATGGCCTCACTCAAGGCCAGTGGAGAATAAACCACATCCCCCTTTTCAAGTCCTGCCCTTTCCAAAACACGGTTTATATTTTCCAGATGAGAGGATGGAACGGTTATTAATTTATAAGCAGCCTCGATCTTTTTCCCTGCAATACCGACAGGATTTACTTCGGTTACCTCACCGTCAACAATAAATTCCTGCGGAATGATATGAAGTATCTCAAAATCTTTCTCAATATTATGGTTTTTTGCCTCCTCAAAAAGCTCTTCTATGTCTGATCCGGACACTATCCCTTCATCAGATGTATATCTGTAACCTTTGTGCTCAAATATCTTCACAGGCTGCCCCGCATATGCAATATCAACCTTCCCGGGTTTTCTGCCTGTCTGGTCAGTTAATTTGTCAACTACCTCCATTACAGCTTTGGAAGCTTCTTCTATATTCAGGACTACCCCCCTTTTTATACCAGAAGCAGGTACTTTTGCAACTCCTGTAACCTCAATTCTTCCACTTTCTGCATTTTCCATTCCTGCAAAAGCTGCAATTTTAGATGTACCCAGGTCAATGACCACTGAAAAATCTGATTTTGAAGCCATATCCTATCGTTTTTTTGCTACAATCTGATTATTATATTTTAAACTGATCAATCTGTATTTATTCCAATTGTTTTGAGTCAGCACCTGGTCGTAAAATGCCCTCATCTTAATAAGCTTTCCCTGATAATCCTCAATAGGCCCTAACTCTATCAAATGACTGCCAACCAGGGGAGTTAAAAGTATGTCGCCGTTTTTCTCAACATGCACCTGCTCAATCTGCGCTTTCCAGAAAGGTATTTCACCGATATAAAGGATAAAAGGAAGCAGCTTGTTTTTTGCATACTCTTCCGTAAAATATCCGGTAACAACAATAACATTGGCAGCATAATTATCGGAAACCGGTATCTTCCTTCCATTTTTATCAAGATAATAACTACCTGAGGATGACATGATCCTCACGACAGGCATTCTATGCGTCACTTTAACCCCAAGAATACCGGAATATGATGAGCTGTCCTTAACAGTTATTTTGTAAACCTCTGCGTTCTGTATTGCCTGATGTTTCTCCACTTCTTTTTCAATGTGATCAGCATTAATTCGTCTCAATTCCTTGCCAATCAATTCCTTATCAGCCGATTTTACCAGTTGGAGAATTTCGGGCTCACTTATTTTTATCAGCTCATCTTCCCGGAATGATATTTCAACACTGCGACAAGGGGCATTCCTTCTCTCTTTGGCCGAAAATGAAAGAGTGGCCAGGATAAATATCCCAAGCATCAGTGTAATAATTATATTTAACAATTTAAGTAACATCTGTTTTATTTCTTAACACTTCAATTACCTCTTCGCAGATCCCGTCAATATTCCCTGCCCCCAATGTCATCACTATCTCCGCTGAATGGTCTTTCAACAATTTTGCTGCATCTTTCTTAGCTGTTAAAAATTTTTGAGGGTTTTTTATTTTATCAAAAATTATTTCAGAAGAAACACCTGGGATAGGTTCTTCACGGGCAGGATATACCGGTATAAGGATAACCTCATCAAGAAGATCAAGGCTGGCAGCAAATTCAGCGGCAAAATCCCTTGTCCTGCTATATAAATGAGGCTGAAAGATACCGGTTATTTTCCGTGCCGGATAGTGTGCCCTGACAGAATTGATAACGGCCTTTAACTCTTCAGGGTGATGTGCATAATCATCAATATAAACTATATTCTTGCTATGAAACCTGATATCAAAACGGCGTACAACGCCTTTATAATCTTCAAGACCTGCTTTTATTTCAGGGGCTGCGGCCCCGGCCAGGAAAGCCAGGGCCGAAGCAGCAGTTGCATTCTCAACATTGTGCATTCCCGGATAGTAAAGTCTGCAGTCCGGTATAATTCCTTCCGGCGTTTGCAAATCAAAAAGATAATAACCCGGATCACTTATAAGTCTCAGGTTAATAGTGCAGAAATCAGCCGGGCCTTCAAGGGCATAAGTATAAACCCTGGCGCCGGTTATTTCGGTATCAAGGTTTACTCCCTTTTTTATAAGCAGTTGTCCCCCGGGCTTTATCTGTGAAATGAATTTCCTGAAAGATTCGACCATTTTTTCTTTGTCGCCATAGATATCCAGATGATCAGCATCTATCGAAGTTACCAGGGCAATCAACGGATGCAGGTGCAGGAATGATCTGTCAAACTCATCAGCCTCAGCAACTATCCACGGTGACTCTCCCTTGGGGATGAGCATATTGCTGCCGAAATTTTTAGAAATGCCTCCCAGGAATGCTCCGCACCCTGCTTTTGTCTTATCCATTATTGTCGCCGCCATTGTACTTACCGTAGTCTTTCCATGGGTGCCTGCAACAGCAATACAACTCTTTTCATTACAAATTATTCCCAAAACCTTTGCCCTTTTCAGCAGTCCTATCGGCTTCTCCCTAAACCACGATAATTCATTGTGGTCATCAGGAAGGGCAGGGGTAAAAACAGCCAGCGTCTCTCCTGGATTCCAATTGGAAGGAATAGACCGTATATCATCTTCAAAATGGACATTAATCCCTTCTGACTCCAAGGCATCTGTAAGCTGTGTGCGTGTTGCATCATAGCCTGCCACATTCCTTCCGGTAAATTTAAAATATCGTGCCAGCGCACTCATGCCTATTCCCCCGATGCCGAGGAAGTAAACATTCTTTATGTTTTTTAAGCTTTCCATTTTTCTAACATTTTAACTGCTTCATCAACAATATGCCGCGTTGCATCCGGCTTCGCCAGCATACTGATATTCCGGGATAATTTTTTTTGTTCTTCTTTTGAGTTTATTAACCTGACAGCTTCAGGAACCAGCTTTTCACTAATCATATCATCAGGTATAATTAATGCTGCTTTTTTCTTTACAAGGGCCATGGCATTTCTGGTCTGATGATCCTCAGCTACATTAGGTGACGGAACGAGTATGACAGGCTTGCCTGCAATACTGAGTTCCGCAATCGTGCCGGCACCAGCCCTGCAAATAACAATGCCTGCCAAAGCATAAGCAAAGTCAATCCTGGAGATAAACTCAACTACATGCAGGTTGGACGGGATCTTGTCCCTGAACCTCTCCCTGATATCTTTGTAATAAATAGAACCTGTCTGCCATATTATCTCTACCCCTGACTCAGTAATTTTATCCAGATTGCTAATTACTGCATTATTAATTGATCGGGCTCCGAGACTACCTCCCATTATCAGAATTACATTTCCCTCTTTCTGAATACCAAAGAATTCAAGTGCTTCTTTTTTATCACTAATGCTGTTAAACAGGTCATTACGGACAGGGTTTCCGGTTAATACTATCTTATCTTTAGGAAAATAACGTTCCATCCCGTCGAAAGCAACACAAATTACTTCTGCTTTTTTCCCAAGCAACTTGTTGGTTATTCCCGCATATGAATTCTGTTCCTGGATCATGTAAGGTATCTTCCGACGGGCAGCAGCCCGCAACAAGGGGCCGCTGGCAAATCCTCCCACCCCGATCGCCATCTGTGGCTTAAACTGATCAATGATTCTTAACGACTGACGATAACTACTGAGCAAACGGATAATAAACCTGAACATTTTCATGCCGGGCTTTCGGGGAAATCCCATAACAGGGAGCCCGATGATCCTGTATCCTGCTGACGGCACTTTTTCCATCTCCATACGGTCTTTCGCCCCTACAAACAAAATTTCAATGCCGGGAGCTCTTCTTCTCATCTCTCCTGCAATGGCCAGAGCCGGGAAAATATGTCCCCCGGTACCGCCCCCGGTTATTATTACCCTTTCAATATTCATTTCTTCATTTCATAATCTTCGTCAGGTACATTCACCTGGACAATTGGTTTATGTGATTCACTGTTACGTTTATTCTGATAGCTCACACTTAATATGCATCCAAAGGCTATTGATGTGAAAACCAGAGAAGTGCCGCCAAGGCTGACCCATGGCAGAGGCTGCCCTGTAACAGGCAGGATGCCGGCTGAAACACCAATATTTATCATAGCCTGAAAAACCAGCACCAAGGTTAATCCGATAACTAAAAATGCCGGGAACGTTCGTGTTGTCCTCCGCACAATAACAACACTCCTGAAAAAGAAAATAAGATAGAGGAATATCACCAGCGATCCTATGATAAGTCCATATTCCTCAACTATTATGGCAAAAATAAAATCATTATAAGCTGATGCCATATAATTACTGACCTTGGAATGGCCGGGGCCCTTTCCGAAAATGCCCCCTTCATAGATCGCCAGTTTGGCATAGTCTGCCTGGGTGATCCCTTTCTCAGAGTTCGGATCACCGAAAATGAACCTGTCGATTCTTCCCTTCACAGTATGCACCCGTGCAGGAGCATCAGGAAAACGCTCTGCGGCAAAATAAGCAGAAACGACCACCACTATTCCTGCAAAGATCACAAGGAAAAGATTTCTTAACGGGATACGGCCGACAAACATCATTGTCAGAATTGTCGCAAAAAGCAATGCAGCAGTGGAAAAATCTGAAATAAATATTAATCCGCAAACAATGACGGTATGGCTGATAATTTTTATAAAGGCTTTTCTTAAAAGAGTGCGTTTGCCCTGGTTTTTACCTAATACTTTTGCTGTGAACATTATAAGAGAAATTTTTGCCACCTCTGCCGGCTGGAATGATATGAATCCCATGTCCAGCGTTCTGCCACTACCCCCGGCCATCCCTGAAAATTTAAGTATCACTGTGGCCAGCAAAAGGCCGATACTTATATAAACAAGCAGATTTGCCAGTATGGAATAGATCTTAACCGACAAAAAATTGACCATTACAAGAATCACTCCCAGTCCTGCCCCAAGGAAAAATATCTGCCTGATAAGAAAATGCCAGGTATTACCGGCAGCCTGGCGATATGCCAGGGCACCGGTGGAACTATATACTATCAGCAAAGATAACAATGATAACAGCATCAGTACTATCCATATCACACGGTCACCTCTGAAAATTTTTGTCTGTGTCAGTGCCATATTAAAGTTCCCTTACTTGTTTTTTAAACTGATTCCCGCGGTCTTCATAATTTTCAAACAGATCAAAACTGGCACATGCCGGTGATAACAAGACTGTATCGCCGTTCCGGGCCAGGTAATAGGCTGCCTTAACCGCCTCCTCCATGGATGAGCAGTCAACAATATTTTTTACGGCCTTGTCAAATGCAGCATGAAGCTTTGTGTTGTCTCTGCCCAGACAGACTATTGCCTTTACTTTTTCCTTCACCAGTTGCATAAGCATGGAATAATCATTTCCCTTGTCAATACCACCGGCTATCCATATAACAGGTTTTTGCATACTTTCAAGGGCATACCATGTTGAATTTACATTGGTGGCCTTTGAATCATTAACAAATTCAATTCCATGGACCTTTAAAAAGGGCTCCAGACGGTGCTCCACCCCTTTAAAGTCAGAAAGGCTCTCACGCAACTGCTTGTTTCGAATTTCAAAAACCATACCGGCTATGCCGGCTGCCATTGAATTATAGGTATTGTGCTTACCTTGAAGTGATAAATCCAGAATAAACATGCTGAATTGTTTTTGGTTATAATTAATAATAATCTTGTTATCTGATATGCCTGCTCCTGGTGAAGCAGGTTCATGCAGGCTAAAAGGAATGCATAATGGTTTTATTATTTTTCCTTTAATCTCATTACAAATGATCTCGTCATCAGCACAGTAAATGAAAATATCCTTTTCTGCCTGATTTTGGATGATCCGGAATTTTGACTCAGTGTAGTTCTTAAAATTATGATCGTACCTGTCAAGATGATCAGGAGTGATATTAAGCAAAACAGCGACATCCGCCTTAAAGCTGAACATGCCGTCAAGCTGAAAGCTGCTGAGCTCAAGTACATATATGTCATGGTCTTCTTCAGCCACCTGCCAGGCAAAACTTTTCCCAACATTTCCCGCCAGCCCGACATTCAGTCCGGCACTTTTTAAAATATGGTAAGTCAACAATGTAGTCGTTGTTTTTCCATTGCTGCCGGTAATACAGACAGTCTTCGCCCTGTTAAACCAGCCGGCAAATTCAATCTCGGAAACAGGCCTCCTGCCCGCCATTTTTAATTTGTGTATTAAGGGCGCCGAGTCGGGTATGCCAGGACTTTTAATAACTATGTCACAATCAAGTATTTTATCTTCTGAATGCTTTCCTTCTTCAAATTCTATATTATATTTCTTAAGGACATTCCTGTATTTCTCCTTAATGACCGAATTGTCGGAAAGGAACACGGAATACCCATGCTTTCCAGCCAGAATTGCTGCCCCGGTTCCGCTTTCGCCCGCTCCCAGTATGACTACTTTTTTTTCCAACCTACCTGATCTTTAAAGTTACTATTGTTACAACCGCTAAAATTATCCCGACAATCCAGAATCTCGTTACAATCTTTGGCTCAGGTATGCCTTTTTTCTGATAATGATGATGTATCGGGCTCATCAGGAAGATCCTGCGTCCCTCGCCAAACCTGCGTTTTGTATATTTAAACCATGATACCTGAAGCACGACCGACAAGTTTTCAATGAGGAAAATACCACATAACAGAGGGATAAGAATCTCCTTTCTTATTATGACAGAAAAAACGGCAAGAATACCACCCAGGGCAAGACTGCCCGTGTCTCCCATAAAAACCTGTGCCGGATAAGAATTATACCATAGAAAGCCTACAGTTGAGCCTATGAAGGCAGCCACAAAGATTGTCAGCTCACCTACATCAGGAATATACATAATATTCAGATAATCGGCATAGATAATATTACCGCTCACATATGCCAGCACGCCAAGGGTCGCTCCGCTTATTGCCGAGGTGCCAGTCGCCAGGCCGTCAAGTCCGTCAGTCAGGTTAGCAGCATTGGAAACAGCAGTGATAATAAGGATTATCACTAATGCATATACTAACCATTTCAGATGTTCTGCATATTTACCCGTAAATGCAACAAGCCACTCATAATCAAATTCATTACCCTTAACAAAAGGGATTGTTGTTACTGTTGACTTCACATCCTCGGTAACATAATGAACGCTTCGTATGCCTGTCTCCCGATCAACCACAACCTCTCTTATATCTTCACCCCCGGTATCCTTTACATGCTGACGTACTTTGACATCATCACTAAAAAACAGTGTGGCAGCAACGAACAATCCCAGGGTCACCTGACCCAAAATCTTGAATTTCGCTGCCAGTCCGCCCTTATTTTTAAGATATACTTTGATATAATCATCAACAAAGCCTATTATTCCTAAAAATATAGTGGTGACAAGCATAAGCAGGATATAGATATTGTCTAGTCTGGCAAAAAGCAGCGTCGGTATTACTATTGCTGAAAGAATTATCAGTCCGCCCATTGTAGGAGTGCCTTTCTTTTCCTTCTGTCCTTCCAGGCCCAGATCCCTTACCTCTTCCCCTATCTGCTTTCTTTTAAGCAGAAGTATCAGCCTCTTTCCAAATGCTGTGGTAATGATCAGCGATAATATTATGGCTGCCCCCGATCTGAATGAGATATACGGTATCATCCCCAAGCCGGGTATATCATACTCCTCAAGTAATTCAAAAAAATAATAAATCATACTATTATCTTATTTCCGTCATATGCTTTATCAATAATTTTTCCGTATCATCTTTTATTCACCTTTCTATGTTTCTGAATCACGTTCATTTGTTGTGATCCTTAATATTCCTGATATACGGAACTTCATTTTCAATCAATTCCAAAACATTTCTTTATCTCTTCAACATCATCAAAATGATGCCTGACTCCTTTCACCTCCTGGTAATTTTCATGGCCTTTCCCTGCAATAAGGATAATATCGCCTGGCCTGGCCATCATGACTGCAGTCTTAATAGCCTCCCTCCTGTTCTCGACAGATATCACTTTGCTTTTAGAGGAAACATCTATTCCTGTTTCCATATCTTTGATTATCCGGACAGGTTCCTCTGACCTGGGATTATCTGAAGTAAGAATTACTTTATCACTTGCCATAAGAGCCTCCTTAGCCATTACCGGCCTCTTGGTTCTATCACGATCACCTCCTGCCCCCACAACGGTAATGACCTGCTCATCCCCTGATTTAATGCCTGCTATGGCATTAAGTACATTTTTAAGGGCATCCGGCGTATGAGCATAGTCAACTATGGCAAGTTTCCCGTCAATGCTTCTGATTGTTTCAAACCTGCCTTTCACAGGCCCGAGATTACTTATGGCAGCAAGCACCTCATCCTCATCAGGATGCAGTGTTACCGCAACCGTATAAACGGCCAGTAAATTAGATGCATTGAAAGCTCCGACAAAGCGGGTCCACACTTCATAATTACCAATTTTAAGCAACATTCCGTTAAAATGACTTTCAAGCACCTTGCAGCGGAAGTCGGCCATTGTCAGGTTAGAGTATGTAATTACCCTTGCTTTTGTATTCTGCACCATCACACGGCCATTCTTGTCATCAATATTAATTACGGCAAAAGCTTCCGGCGGAAGGTTATCAAAAAACTGCTTTTTTACTTTCAGATACTCTGAGAATGTGCGATGATAATCAAGATGATCATGAGTTATATTGGTAAATACACCCCCGTCAAATTCAATTCCGGCAATCCTGTTCTGGTGGATTGCATGTGAGCTGACTTCCATAAAACAATATTCACAGTTATCACTTACCATTTGGGACATTAACTGCTGAATTTTTAAAGCATCAGGGGTTGTTTGCAATGCTGGTTCTTCTTTCTCATTTATTCTGTAAGATATCGTTGATATCAGTCCTGCGTTGTAACCCAGGCTGATAAAAAGACGGTAAAGCAAAGTAGCAATACTTGTCTTGCCGTTAGTACCTGTAATGCCTACCACTTTCATTTTTTTTGAGGGATAACCATAAAATGCAGAGGCCAGTTCTCCGGCTGCCAATCCGGAGTCTGCCACTTTAATGAATACCCTGTCATCAGACACCACAGAAGGCAGTGCTTCACAGAATACTGCCTTTGCTCCTCTTTCTAAGGCCTGCGGAATAAATTGGTGTCCGTCAAAATGAATTCCCCGGCAGGCAATGAATGCGGAACCCTCCGTAATCTTTCGTGAGTCAGTTTCAATAGATGTTATACTATTCTCAGTTGATCCGTAAAGATCTATATAATCAATATTTTTCAGTAATTCTGCAAGTTTCATTTTCAGCTTAATGTAATATAAACATATGAACCTCTGACTATCTTTGAGCCGGGTTTTACAGATTGCTCTTTTACTGTGCCAATACCTTTCAACTTTACCCTCAACCCTGCATTTTCAAGAATAAAAACCGCCTCCCGGGCGCTCATACCCCTGACATCCGGTACTTCGCCATTATTATTTTCACTATCGGAAATTACTATCCTGTCATTGACCCTTTCAGCTTTAACAATATTGCCGGTAGCCTCTCCCGATAAATTTTGTATTTTCAACTCCTCAGCCACCCGTACAATATTTTCCAGATTTCCTTTTTTTATTTCAGGCAGATAATTATTCTCAGAGGGTGTTTCTTTTTCGGGGACTTCATCGAACAGAAGGCGGTCGGCAAATACTTTTTCAGATATTTCTTTAAACACAGGCCCTGCAACAGAGCCTCCATAATAGATTCCTCCCCGGGGATTATTAATAGTCACTATAAGAGAATATTTCGGATCGTCAGCGGGGAAATAGCCTATGAAGGAAGCAAGATACATTCCTTTTTGATAGCCGCCCTGGCCCATAGCTATCTGGGCAGTGCCTGTTTTCCCGGCAATCTTGAACCAGGGTGTCTGAAGACTCCTGCCGGTACCTGTTTCACAAACTCCCTCAAGCATTTTCCTGGCTTTACCGAGTGTCTCTTTTGTAACTATCATAGGATTCAACACTTCAGTATTAAACTTCCTGACAAGAATGCCATTGTCTCTTATCTCTTTTACGAGCATAGGCCTCACCATACATCCGTCATTCGCCACAGCATTATAAAATGCAAGCAGTTGCATAGGAATCATTTTGGATTCATAACCATACGACATCCATGCCAGTGTTGTTCCCCACCAGTCATTGTCACCAGGATATTTAAAAAACGGTTCTCCTTCACCCTTTATGGTTAACCCGAGAGGTTTATTCAATCCGAAATCATAGATACGATTCACATAATCTTTGGGATTATTCTCATAGCATGAAGTAATTATTTTAGCCACACCCACATTAGAAGATTTTTCAAATATCTGCTTGACAGTCATTTTCCCATGGCCCCCATACCTGTAATCACTGTCATAAATAGTTCGTCCCCTGTATTTCCAGACCCCATTGCCTGTATCAAAAACAGTACTGGTATCCACCAGTCCGTCTTCCATAGCAGCCATCAGAGAAACCAGCTTAAATGTTGATCCCGGCTCATAGCAGCCTGCGTGTCCAAAAGCATAATTATAATTTTCAAGATAATAATCGTTTTCTTTACCCAGGTTTGCAATAGCTTTTACCTCCCCGGTCGCCGTTTTCATAAGTATAGCTGTGCCCCAGTCTGCCTCTGTTTTCCGAAGTTGTTTCCGAAGTGCATTCTCAGTTATATCCTGCAATTTTACGTTAATGGTTGTAATTATATCCATACCGTCCTTCGGATCTATCTCAGTACGTATTATCCATCTGCCTGAAAGGTTCTCCCGGTAACTGATCCCTTCTATGCCTTTCAGATATTGTTCATATGCGCCTTCAAGCCCGGTATAACCAATGTTGCCATGCACTCCGCCGTAGGCTCCTTTATTAAGACCTCCTATAGTACGCAGGGCAAGTGTACCCAAAGGGTTAACTCTCTTATTCTCCTGTTCTGTGATCATCCCTCCCCCAAAACGGCCTCTGCGCAGGATGGGAAACTTTTTTATTTTTTGAAGTTCATGGTAATCGATCTTTCGCGGAGTGAGCATGAATCCACGGTTGCCTTTACGGTAAGCAGCATTCAGTCTGCGATTATATTCCCTTTGTGAAGCATCTTTGAAAAAAGAAGACAGATAATAGGCCAGTGAATCACTTTCATTATTGAAAACCCTTTTTACCCCCTCCGCAGCCAGGTCAATCCTCACATAATACCCGGGGACAGATGTGGCGAATACACTCCCGTCATCTGCACAGATATTGCCCCGGTTAGGTTTGATGCGCACTGTGTTCTCCTCAAGATTCCGGGCAATTTGTTCCCAGCGTTCATTCTTTATCTTCTGAACAGAGATCATCTTTATTATAACAACCACTCCAAATAGCAGAAGTATAAAGTAAATAATTGCTATACGTGATACTATTGATTTTCTTATATCCACTCCTATTTGCTTTTTTTAATTATAATCTTTTTTGGCGGCCTGTAGGGCTCTTCCAGTTCTATGCCCTCCTCTTCCACTCTTTCAATGACCTCGGAGGGCCTGCTTGCATCCATTATTTTAGCTGATAAGGTTATTGACTCCGAACGTAATTCCTCAAGTGAATCCTGCAATACCTCTATCTGCCTTATTGTACGTTCCGACCAGTTACGATTAGTTATAAGCACCAGTGCAAAAAATGCAAGAAGACTAATAAAGGGCAGCTGTCGGGTAAAACGTTCGTCGGTAAGGATAGTACCTCCCAGAAAGGATTTCACCCCGCCTTTTTTTCTATTCGGATTAGTTCTCTTTTCTTCCATATTATATCTTTTCAGCAATTCGTAATTTTGCACTCCTTGCCCGCTTATTCCTTGCCAGTTCAGAAGGATCAGGAGTAATAACTTTCCTGTTGATCAAACGAAAGGGACTGATAACATTTCCGTAAAAATCCTTTTCTATCTCTCCCTTGAAATTGCCCGATCTCATGAAATTCTTGCATATCCTGTCTTCAAGACTATGATAAGTAATAACTGCCAGCCTGCCTCCCGGCCGTAAAAGATCGAGGGAAGAGGCCAGAAACTCCTTCAGCGCTTCAATCTCGTCATTAACTTCAATACGCAACGCCTGGAAAACCTTTGCCAGATATTTGTTTTCCCTGCCACGGGGAGCGCACTGCATAGCTATTTCTCTTAGCCGGCCGGTTGTTTGAACAGGCTGGTTGTTGCGATATTTGATTATTTCAGAAACAAGCTGTTTTGAATTCTTTATCTCCCCGTATTCACTGAAAACATTAATCAATGATTCTTCCGGGTAATTGTTGATTATACTGGCGGCATCAACAGAATCATCACGATTCATCCTCATATCCAGTTTACTGTCAAAACGGAACGAAAATCCCTTGCCGGCCTTGTCAAAATGGTGCCAGGAAACACCCAGGTCGGCCAGAACAGCATCAACTATTGTAATATTGTAAAAGCATAAAAAATTTTTCAGATATCTGAAATTATGCCTTATAAAAAAAAACCTGTCATCCTGTATTATATTGTCAGCAGCATCTTCATCCTGGTCAAAAGCAAAAAGCCTTCCCTCCCCGATTTTATTCAGTATTAAACGGGAATGGCCACCTCCTCCGAAGGTAGCATCTACTACCACTGCTCCCGGAAAAAGATTCAATCCCCCGATTGATTCCTCCGGCATCACCGGTATATGATAATCCTTCTCATTCATTCATCTGCTGCCTGTTTCTTTTTTCTTTAAACTTTTTGGCAAATGTTGATTTATGCATCCGCTGAGTTTCATACTCATCCGTATCCCAAATACGTATAGAACGCCCCATTCCTATCAGACGGACATTCTTTTTAAGTTTCCCGTATCCAAGGTAATCTGAGGGAATATTTATACGGCCGTTGGCCGCCATTACAACCTTGATAAAATTCTCATAAAAGAACTGGAGAAATGCATCATCTTCTTCATCAAAAGGATCAAGAGTGCTCTTAAAAGCAGAAACTCTTTCACTATAAAATCTTTCGGGATAAATATCAAGGCATTCCCGGAAAAGATTCTTTTCAATTATCAATGGCTCCGCAACCAGCTCACCCATCTCCTTTTTAAAAGAAGAAGGAAGAACAACCCTGCCCTTGTCATCAATAGTTGCGTTATATGTTCCGGTAAATTCCGCCATTTTCCCCGTTCAGTATTATTTATGAAAGCTAAATTATGAAATTATTCCAAAACTTTCCACTTTATTCCACTTTATTCCACATAATTACAAATTAAATTATTGTTGAAAAGGTGTTAATGAATTGTTGAAAACATGAATTAGTCAACAAATAATACATGATAAAGGACTGTAAATCTGACAAATATCCTCAACAGAATAATTTATCAACAATGGTTAATAACTAATATCCAAATTATTTAAACATATTAATAATTAAGCCTTTGATAACACTTTATTTTTATAAAAAGGGTCGATAAAATTGTCTAATATTGCTTTCTTTTCTGTTTTATTTTTCAGGTAATTTTTATTTACTTTATTTTAATAAAAAAATACTGGTGGAAAATAACGAAAAAGGCACTCTAAGGCCGATAAATATACGAGAAGTATTTGCATCCAAGAGTCCGCGACTGGCGAAGATGATGCCCGGCTTTGTTTACCGGTATATCAATCACATTTTGCATATTGATTTTATAAACGATCTATTAAAAAGATACGGGCATTTACGCGGGATCGGTTTTGTTGATAAAATAATAGATGAATTCAATGTAAAAGAACATCTGTACGGGCTCGAAAATATTCCCTCATCTGGCCGCTATATTTTTGCAAGCAACCATCCCCTGGGAGGGTTTGATGCTATGCTGTTAATGAAGGCAGTGGACAGGAGACTAGGCAATCCCAAATTTCTTACTAACGATATTCTTCTGAACATACCCCAGATGAAATCAATTTTTGTCCCTGTTAACAAACATGGAGGACATAGTCGAGAAGCAGCAAAACTACTGGCGGAAGCATATGAATCCGACGCACAGATTTTGATTTTCCCTTCAGGACTCGCATCAAGAAAAATAAAGGGTAAAATAGTTGACCTGGAATGGAAAAAACATTTTATATCAAAAGCTATACAATATAAACGGGATGTTATACCTGTATTTATCGGTGGAAGAAATTCAAACTTTTTTTACCGCCTTGCCAAAATAAGAAAATTATTACGCATAAAATGGAATCTTGAGATGTTTTTTCTGCCTGATGAAACAATTAAACATCGTAATAGCGATGTTTACCTCTATTTTGGCAAACCTATCCCCTGCAATTCATTTGACAAATCCAGAACTCACGGGGAATGGGCCAAATGGGTTAAAGACAGGGTTTACAAATTACCCCTGAATTTTAATAAACCAAATTAATCCTGCTGTAAAAAACATTCTATTTTTATTTTTTTAATTTTGTAGTCTGTTTTTTAAAAAATTTCCGAAATTAAGTCCGGGTTAAGTGAGTTTTTAAAAATACGAATAAGGCTGAAGGAAAAAGTAATTGAATGATGAATGTTACATGCGGGCGGCATGATCCCGCTTAAATATTTTAATTATAATCATATGAAGAATATTGTATCGCCACTTCCCAAGGAACAAATTATAGCAGAGCTTACTTCTGATAAACTACTGAGAAAAACCAATAAAGGTGGTAATGAGATATATGTGATCACATACCATGATTCTCCCGCAATAATGCATGAAATAGGAAGACTTCGCGAAATTTCATTCCGTGATGCCGGCGGGGGCACCGGAAAAGATACTGATATTGATGCATATGACACAGCTGAAGTACCATACAAGCAGCTAATAGTCTGGGATCCCGATGCACAAGTCATTCTGGGCGGATACAGGTTCATCCATTGTTCAGATGCCTGCAACAAGGAGACCGGAGAAATTAATATGGCTACTGCCGGCTTGTTTAACTTCTCAAAGAAATTTATCGATGAGTACCTTCCCCATACAATGGAGCTGGGACGATCATTTGTCCAGCCCGCATATCAGTCGAGCAAAGCAGGCGCAAAAGCCATGTTCGCGCTGGACAATTTATGGGACGGACTTGGCGCGCTGACTGTCGATCACCCGGAGATTAAATATTTCTTCGGGAAGGTTACTATGTACACACATTTTCACAGCGAAGCCCGTAACCTGATACATTATTTTTTCAAAAAATATTTCCGCGACAAAGACAACCTGGTATATCCCAAAAAACCTGTAGAATTCAATATGGATGAAAAAAAGATGAAAAATATTTTCTCAGGTAAAAATTACAGTGAGAACTACCGGATTCTGATTCAGAAAGTACGGGAATACGGAGAGAATATCCCGCCTCTTTTCAATGCGTATATGAATCTTTCCCCATCCATGAAAACTTTTGGCACTGCTATCAATGAAAAATTTGGTAAAGTTCTGGAGACAGGTATCATTGTTACCATAAAGGATATTTACGAAATTAAACGCGACCGCCATATTGAAACTTATATCCAGGATAAGGAAAACAGTCAATGGAACAAACTGGTGGATTGATACAGCGAATAATAAACGATACTACTTCAGTGGAGCTGCATATTGTTTGACATCCTCTCCCGTTATTTCTTTATCACACAGAATTATAAGCCTCTCAATCACATTCCTGAATTCACGTACATTACCTGTCCATTGGATATTCTGCAGTTCCGTAATGGCATCTTTGGAAATCGATTTCTCCGACATGCCGTATTCATGGCATATCTCGCTGATAAAATGATTGGCAAGCAGGGGGATGTCTTCCAGGCGATCATTAAGATCAGGAACATGAATAATAATTACACTCAACCGGTGATAAAGATCTTCCCTGAAACGGTTTTTCCTGATCTCTTCAGATATATCTTTGTTAGTAGCTGTAACCACCCTGACATCCACCTTTATTTGTTTGTCTCCACCAACCCTTGAAATAACGTTTTCCTGAAGGGCCCTTAAGACTTTAGCCTGTGCTGACAGACTCATATCTCCTATTTCATCCAGAAAAAGAGTACCGCCGGTAGCCTGTTCAAACTTTCCTTTACGCTGTTTCATGGCAGAGGTGAAGGCTCCTTTTTCATGGCCGAACAGTTCACTTTCTATCAACTCAGAAGGAATTGCAGCACAATTAACCTCCACAAAAGGGCCTTCGGCCCTGCTGCTCCTGTCATGAATACGACGCGCTACCAACTCTTTACCGGTTCCGTTTGAACCGGTAATCAGCACCCGGGCGTCAGTCGGTGCAACGCGGTCAGCCATCTCGATCACATCTTTAATTGCTTTTGATTCGCCGACAATCTCGTATTTTTTGCTGACTTTCTTTTTTAAAATCTTTGTTTCACTGACTAGCGTGGACTTGTCCATGGCATTGCGTATAGTTATCAGTATGCGGTTCAAATCGAGGGGTTTCTCGATAAAATCATAGGCACCCTTTTTAATTGATTCGACGGCAGTATCAATGTTCCCGTGCCCGGAAATCATAACCACGGGACTGTCAGGCGATATTTCCATAATTTTTTCCAGGACTTCAATACCATCCATACCCGGCATTTTGATATCACAAAGTATAATATCAAATTCTGTTTGTTTTACTTTCTCAAGCCCCTTTATCCCATCCTCTGCAAGATCTACCTCATATTTTTCATATTCAAGTATATCTTTTAAAGTATTCCTTATACTCCTTTCATCATCTATAACAAGTATTTTCGACATAATCAGTTATATTCTGCATAAATACGAAAATAGTAAATAATAACGAATAACATAACAATATAGTGCCCCGGGAATAATAAGTATCATCCCCGGGGCACAAAAAAACTTTTCCCAAATAAGCCAGGCTTCACCAGAAAATAATGTTCAGGCATCTTGTAATAATCATATACTTTATAAAAGCTGCTTATGTCTGATTTTGAGTATATGATTAAGACTGTCATGTGAAAATTATCTGGGTACCTTCTCCGCCTGACATTTCATAAAATTGACCAATGGTGATAATATCTTTAACATGCTCACTCAGATCCTCTTTGGTCAGTTTAAACATGTCGGCTCCCAATTTACAGGCATAAACTTCTCCGCCTCCGGCAATTATCATATCTAAAAATTCATCAACCGGAGGTATATCAAGTTCATCCATTTGTTTCTTCATCATTGAAGACACACCTGCTTCCACACCGGGAAGAGTTCCAAGCAAAGTTGGGAATGGCAATCCCCCGGGCATTCTCATGCCGGGATTGCCCACCGCGGATGTTTTGAGTCTGTTCATGCGCTTTTTTGTAATGGCATCAAGACCGAAAAAGGTGAAAAACAATTTTGCCTCAATTCCTTCCATTACTGCACCATTTGCCATAACAAGGGCTGCATAAACATCTTCGATAGATGCTTTAGCACAGATTATCATAACCTTTTTCAAGGGTTTATCATTTTTAATGTCTGCCATAGTAATAGTATTAATTAAACACAACTGGCCGGCTTTGGAATACCGGCATATTTTGATGATAGTTTAAGAGGCCCGCCGGGAAATAACTGATATAATCCCTTAATATCAACAATGCCCGACTTTCCCACTTTTCTTATGGTCAGGTTTGAACCGGCCGCATACTCCTTCCTCAGGTATTCCAATACTTCATAATGCTTATCAGACAGTTCAATACCATCTTCTTTTGCCATTTCGGCTGCGATCTCTTTTGACCAGTCATCCGGGTTAACGAGGTAACCTTCATCTGTTAACTCAACCGTTTTTCCTGCATAATTTTTTTCTGCCATAATCTTTTATTTTTAATTATTTTTGTTTGTTTCTGCTTCCAAAGACTTTAAAAAAGTTATCATAAAGCCCATAGCTTTTTTCATTTCCGGTTTATTCATTTCTCTTACAACCTTAAACATTGAATACTCCGGAATGTTTTCACTTTCAATATTTTTATAAACCTTTAAACCCTTGTTAATGCCTTCCAGTACTTCAGGCTGTGTAGCTGCCTTTAAAGTTTCTGTTATTGCAACAGTATTATCAGCCAGTTTCCTGACATCCTCCGGAGAATAATGGGTAATAATATTGTCAAGAATCTTACCCGCTTCAGCAAAAAACCTGAAATATCCTTTTTTGTCAAGCTGATTTAATTTTTTCGAAAAGTCTATCACTGCCTCATTAAAGATTGGAGAGACATCAACCAGAAAGTCATTCAGACTTTCAAAAATTTCAAGGAACCTGCTGATATTTCCTATATTTCGTAAAAAACGTAATATTAAACACTTAACCTGCTCGGGGTCCAGATTCACCATTCTGTTATCCAGTTCCTCTACAGCAGTATCATAAAAATCTTTGCCAACAATGGAGAGATCTGCTACAAGGTCCTCCAACTGATTGGTTTTTAGCCTCTGCTGATTAACATACTCAAGGAGAAGATCAACTTTGCGGTTAAGTTCAGTAATTTGTGACTGCAATTCTTTTTCTTCCATCATCTGCTGCTTTCGGGTTAGACAATATTTTTCTTGCCTGCCATGGTCATTAACGGTTCAACCGGAAGTTCCCTGCCTTTTAAAAGTATATGCCAGTATATCCAGCGGAACATCACTTTACCGTAATGATTAATTTTTGTATTCTTAAGAAGTCCGAACGGTCCTATTCCCGGCAGAGGGAAAGTACCCGGCAGGGGCTCAGTTTCATAATTGAAATCAATTAATGCCCCTTTACCCTGACCTGTTTCGATATAACAGTTTGCATGTCCGTCAAATTTTGCCAGAAGTTGACGGCCTTCAATGGCATTCATTATATTTTCAAATAGTATGTCTGCTGCAAAGTGAGCCACTGATCCCGCTTTTGAGGTAGGGATATTGGATGCATCACCCAATACAAAAATATTTTCGTATTGCTCCGACTGCAAAGTTTCTTTATTTGTCGGGACAAAGTTCATGTCGTCGCCAAGACCGCTGCGCTCTATCAGTTCATCCCCCATATTCAAGGGAACTACTGTAAGAAGATCAAAAGGAATCTCTTTTTCATCATAAGAGATAATCTTTTTTGAATCATTATCAACACGTTCAATATAAAAATCAGGGATGACCTTTATATTCTTGTCTTCAAGTAACTCAGACAACATCTTCGTTGCTACGGGTTTGGTAAATGCTCCCGGCATCGGGGTTACATAAGTGATATTCACCTTGTCGCGAATTCCTTTCTGAGTGAAATAATCATCAGCAAGAAAAACAAATTCAAGGGGTGCTACAGGACATTTAAATGGCAGCTCGGTAATTGCCATGACCAACCTGCCCCCTTCCCATCTTTTAATGAATTTCTGCAAAGCAACTGCCCCGTCAACGGTATAAAAATCAAAAATGCTCTTATACCACAATTTATCCTTCAGACCGGGAGTTTCTTCCGGATAATTTCTGGCTCCCGTTGCAATGATCAGATAATCATAATTAAGGATATTACCACCTTCCAGGGTGACAACATTCGAATCGGCTTCAATCCGCTCAACAGCTGAATAAATTACATTAACGCCCGGCGGAAGAAAATCGGATTTGGGCTTGACTACATCCTCCCTGTTATATATACCAAAAGGAATAAATAAAAATCCCGGCTGGTAATAATGAACTTTATCCTTATCAACGATAGTGATCTGCCATTCCTCCCTTCTCAAAGCTTTGCGGAGTTTATTGGCCATCATTGTACCTGCTGTACCGGCTCCTAATATTACGATCTTTTTCATAATTAGCAATTATTGATTATGATTTATATATATATCTACAAATATAAATATATTTTTATCACACGAGCATTTAACATGCATGATAATAACCAAGGTTAATAAATATAATAATATATCATATCTTTTTGTATTTTAACATACTTAACATGCAAAAAATATTGACAATGAAAATAAAAATGCAGCCGGAAATAGTGACTGTCTGTCTTATCCCTGTATTCAATTTTGATTCATGAAAAAACTATTCCTCATAAATTTTCTTTTTATAGTTATTCTGCCCGTTTCTGGTCATATTACTGATACCCTCTCAAATAAACCTGACGTTTTGCCATGGTGGACATTATACCTCCCGGGAGCTTCTTACTATTATCAAAAGGATTATGCAAAAGGAACAGTTTTTACACTTCTTGAAGTCTCCGGAATTTTCATAGGCATCAAACATAGCAAGACTTTAAAAAGAAATAGTTCAGGATCATATTATAATTATCCTTTGTTACCGGGATTGCAGGCTTATCAAACAGAAAAACTGACTAATTTTAAAAATCAGCTTGAAATCATAAAATATCACAATCCGGATTTCAGATATCATGACATCTCAGAAAAAGATCTGTACCTGGCTCCTTTTAAAATAAAAAATATTACAACTCCGATTTTCCGGGGGTGAATATCAGACTGAAACTTAACTGACACTGCTCAAAATTTCCAAGTCAGTCTCGCTCCGAACATTCGCGGGGGACCGGGAACAAAAGTCGGTAATCCGAATAATCCCCCCATATGTCCTGCCCCCACAATATATTTTTGTCCCGCTAAATTAGTCCCGTAAATACTAAGAATTACATTTGGCTCAGTTAGTTCAATACCTGTATTGATATTAAATAGTCCGTAAGCAGGCTGTTCGAGCCCCCTGATGTTGGCTTCTGTGAACCAGAAATGTGATTTCCATGCATACCATGGGGTCAGAAAGAAGCTGATTGCCGGTAATATATCAGTTTTGACCAGGACACCGGCTGTATAACTGTGCGCCGGAGCTAATGCAAATTGGTTTCCGGCGTAAATATAGCCATTGCCATCAACATCTGTTGAGTCGAAAGCAGAGGACATCCAGGAATAGTTGCCAAACAGATTAATACCCTTTAAAACTGCAATCCTTAACATGGCATCTGCACCATATGAAACAGCTTTTCCTTTCGAAGAAATTATCCCCTCCTCCGGAGAACCGGACCACATTACTGTATGAACATTATCATGTAAACGGTAAAAACCGGAAGCTTCCATATAAATCCTTCTCCACAATGAAAATTTCCATCCTCCCTCAAGATTATTTACTATTTCAGCATCTGCCACCCGGGAATCACCGTCATGTGCAAATAACAATACTTTTGGCCTGCTTCCTCTCGCAGCTCTCACGTAAAAGCTGGCATTTTCATTAAACCTGTATGTAAACCCTGCCTCCCCCATGAAGGAAAAATTTCCATCCACTATGGTTTTTTCGGGAAAAGGACTGTATAACAGGTTTGGATAATTCCCGGTGAATTGTCCGGTAACAGTGATGTCCTCTCCTGAAAATTCGGAACTGCCCGTTAATTTTGAGCGGTTATAGACAGCCCTGGCTCCTCCCGTAAAAAAAATTCTCCGGGATAACCGGTGGGTAAAATTAATGAAGGCTGCCGCAGACCATCCTGAATTTTTATTCGAAAACCCTTCGGTGTGTGGACCGTACAAGGCAAAGTCCGATAGTGGATCAGGGTCGGTGAAATGTGGCAACAAGGGATAAGGGGTATCGCCGGGCAATAAAAAATTTCCCGGTGACTCTGAAATATCAGCAATTAACTGATCATCAGAATATAATTCCTGTAACCAGGAACCACTTCTATAATCGTAATTTATGCCGAAAGATCCGTTGGTGCGGCTTCTGCGGGAGAAATTATACCTGATCTCCTGAAAAAAAAGTTCGCTGCGTGCATCTTCACTTACATACAAAACAGGCATAAGCGTTCCGTCAGCATCCTGTGCGGAAGACATATTGCTTTGACTGTATGAACTGACAGACGACCAGTAATTATGTTCGTTTCTGAAAAATCTGTAAGTCAGTACTGCACCTGTCAGTTCCTGTTCTGACCCCAAAGGATTTCCGTCAAGTGAAGCATTATAGCTCCAAAGGCCTGTGTTCAGGCCTTCCCCGGAATACCATCTGTTGATATATGCAACACCCGGCTCTTTAAATCGCTGATAATTAAATTTAAGATCGATATGATGATTATATGCCGGCAAAAATCTTACTGAAAATCTGCCCCCTGAAGAGTTATTGCCATTAAGTTTTCCGCCTGAGGAATTTTCGATATATCCGTCACGGTCATCATATATTCCTGCAACCCTGACATAAAGAATGTCTTCAAATACCGGTATATTAACAGCCCCTCGAATCTCTCTCTTTCCAAATTCCCCTGCACCTGCAGTCACATAACCTCCAAAACTGTTCTCAGGCTTTTTACTTATAAAGTGCACAGCCCCCCTGTATGCACCGGGTCCGAAAAGAGTATTCTGAGGGCCTTTCAAAATCTCTGTTCGTTCAAGGTCAAAAAGCATATCCGGAAATCCGGCGGATTTAATAAAAGGCACCTGGTCACAATATACAGCAACAGAAGAAGAGAGATATGAAAATCCTGAACTCACTGAAGCACCATGAATATGAATACCTGAATTCCCCCTCCCGGCATCTTCAAAAAAAACTCCGGGGATCAGTCCTGTCAATCCTTTGAAATCAGTCACGCCTGCCTGCTCTGCAAAGGATTGGCTGACAGTTGAAACTGATAAAGGGACATCAGGAACATGCTGATCTCTTTTCCGGGCAGTGACGGTAAGAGGTTCAAGATGGATGTCATCCTGATCAAGAGCAATATAATGAGTGTTCTGTCCTGCCTGCAAATAATAATCAAAATATTTGGTTTGAAAACCAAGGTATGACACTCTTATGCGAGCACTGCCAGGTGGAAGGTTTGTCAGGAGAAATCTCCCCTCTTCATTGGTATGTACCATAAGTTTGTAACCTTCAACTTCAACACACGCTCCGGCAAGCGGATTCCGGTAAATATCCCTGACCCTGCCATGAAAAACTGCACCCGGAAGATTTTGATTTACCTGTTCTGTTTTCCGGTATTTACGTTTTACCTTGTCACGCTTTTTAGACTGCCCCTGGGAGGAGATGACAATAAGAGTCAGCAATAACAGTATTAATATATGCCTCATATAATAATTCGGTTTTACCGGATAAAACGGAAAAAACAAAAAAATAATGTGCAACAAACTATTTGTAATAGTAAAAAAGCGAAATAAAAGCCAGATTCTGCATGATATAAATGAAACCGGAATTTTTTGATAATGCAAAATGAAACGAGCATATTCTTTATTAATCAAAAAATATGCAGGAACAAAGTGGTTATATTCGTTCTTAAATTTTTAATTACCTTATTATCAGATAATTATTAAATTTTAAACACTAAAATCAATGCTTTATCGAATAAACCGGAAGTTTCAGCCATAGTGAGAATTCATCAAGACTGTTCAGAGCCTCATCCATATTTTTACATCTTTTAATTGCGAAGGCAGGCTTCAAAGCTTTATTGACCAGGTATATCCTGTAATCTGACCTTCTTATTGATGTTCTCCTGTTCGACCAGCTTGCCATACCTTCGGTTTTAACAAAAGGGATAAATGTGACTCCCCTGAACGAGTCCAGTGACCTCCATCTTCCGGTCTTAATAATCCCGAACAATTTATCATATCTCCTGACCTGCCTTTTTTTGCTGTCGATCTCTACACCCGTATATGAAAAAATAGTAAATCCTGAAATTATTATCAATAATATCCCTGCAATAAAGGCAGAGAAAAATATAAATCCAATTCCTGCGAGCAAAAAAACAGAACCAGCAAAAACAGCGTTATTACCAAATATTTTTTCTATTTTATTATCAATTTTCAATTTTCCGGTAATCATAAAATCGACTCCTAATGCAAGATAGTGTTATTTATCAGTAATTTGCAATATGAGGAGCATAAAAAAATATCCGGACTGAAAAAACAACCCGGATACTCCTTTAATCAGTTAATATTATACCAGCCCCTGTGCCAGCATAGAATCCGCTACCTTAACAAAACCGCCTATATTGGCACCTTTGACATAATTAACAAATCCATCCTTTTCTCTGCCATATTTAATGCACATCTCATGAATATTTTTCATGATATTTTGCAATCTTGCATCCACATCTTCCCTCGACCAGGACATCCTCATGCTGTTTTGTGTCATCTCAAGTCCTGAGACGGCAACTCCCCCTGCATTTGCAGCTTTTCCGGGCGCAAACAATATCCCTGCATCAAGGAAATGATGTTCTGCTTCATAGGTAGAAGGCATATTGGCGCCTTCTGCAACAACGGTACATCCGTTTTTCAGAAGGGTCAGCGCATCATCCCCTGTGATCTCATTCTGTGTGGCGCATGGTAATGCCACGTCGCACTTAATATTCCATGGTCTTTGATTTGCATAATAAGGAACACCATATTTATCTGCATATTCATAAATTCTTCCGCGGCAGACATTCTTCAGCAACTTAATATATTCCAGTTTTTCTTCATCGATGCCATCCTTATCATATATGGTACCATTAGAATCAGAAACGCTAACAGGCTTACCGCCAAGATGTAAAACCTTTTCCACGGCAAACTGGGCAACGTTGCCGGATCCTGATACTGCTACTGTTTTTCCTTTGATACTGTCACCTCTTGTTTTTAACATTTCCTCAGCAAAATAAACTGCACCATAACCGGTTGCCTCGGGCCTTATCAGGGAACCTCCCCAGTTAATCCCTTTTCCGGTCAGTACCCCCGTGAACTCATTGCGCAACCTCTTATACTGTCCGAACAAATATCCAATCTCGCGTCCCCCAACTCCTATATCACCTGCAGGAACATCAGTGTCAGGCCCGATATGACGGGAAAGTTCAGTCATGAAGCTCTGGCAAAAATTCATAACTTCATTATCTGTTTTCCCTTTCGGGTCAAAATCAGCTCCCCCTTTACCCCCTCCCAAAGGCAAAGAGGTAAGACTATTTTTAAGAACCTGCTCAAAAGCCAGAAATTTATATATACTCAGATTGACCGTCGGATGAAAACGCAGTCCTCCTTTATAGGGGCCTATTGCACTGTTCATCTCAATCCTGTAACCCCGGTTGATCTGAATATTCCCATTGTCATCCATCCAGGGAACCCTGAATATAACAACCCTCTCCGGCTCAATCATCCTTTCAAGAATTTTCGATTTGAGGTATCTCGGGTTCTGAATAAGAAATTCTGATAAAGTTTCCACTACTTCGAGCACTGCCTGATGAAATTCTGCTTCTCCCGGATTTTTAGCTTTAACATAAGCCATAAATTCATCCGTGAACTGTTTCGGATCTTTTACATTCATAATTACTTTTTGTTTGTTTATTTATAACACAAATCAATTATTTCTATACTTTTAAATAAAAATCATTCTATTTGTAAGAATAATACCAAAACAAATGTAAAAATATTTTATAGTCAATTCCATGTCAAAATGCTCATATTACTAAAAAATTACTTTTTATTAATTTTTACCTGAAAATCTATCACAGTTATACATTATCTGCTAATCATGAAAAAAATTCATAAAACAAAATCTTTATCTTTGCCCCTGAATATCGAAATTTTTATCAGCTTAAAACATGGAATATAATTTTAGAGAAATAGAAAAAAAGTGGCAAAAATTCTGGGAAAACAATAAAACTTATAAAACTTATAATGATTTTTCTAAACCCAAATATTATATTCTTGATATGTTCCCTTACCCATCGGCCGCAGGATTGCATGTTGGACACCCGGAGGGATATACGGCAACAGACATCGTAAGCCGTTATAAAAGGATGAAAGGGTTCAATGTTTTGCATCCTATGGGTTACGATGCTTTCGGACTGCCGGCTGAACAGTTTGCCATGCAGACCGGTACACATCCTGCAATAATAACAAATCAAAACTGTGATAATTTCCGCAGGCAGATAAAGTCAATAGGATTGGGATATGACTGGGACAGGGAGATAAATACTACTGACCCCCATTATTACAAATGGACACAATGGATCTTTAAAAAACTATACAATACATGGTTTGATGAGGAACAACAAAAAGGGCGGCCGATTGATGAACTTCAGGTCCCTGATAAGGTAAAATCTGCAGGCCTGGAAGCTGTCAGAGATTACATTGCCGGCAAACGGCTTGCTTATTACGACAATGCACAGGTCTGGTGGTGCGAATCATGTAAAACGGTTTGTGCCAACGAGGAGGTGCTGACCGATGGAACTCATGAGAAGTGTGGAAATATTGTAATACGCAAAAACTTAAAACAGTGGCTGCTCCGCATTCCTCTTTATGCAGAAAGATTATTAGACGGACTGGAAGGCCTTGACTGGCCCGAAGGGGTAAAGGATATGCAAAGAAACTGGATCGGAAAATCAACCGGAGCTGAGATTGATTTTAAAATCGAAGGACTGAATAAAAACCTCCGTGTATATACTACCCGTCCCGATACCCTGTTTGGTGCAACTTACATGGTAATTGCCCCCGAACATGAGCTGACAGATGAAATTACTGTTCCGGAGAAAAAAGAGAAGGTTAATAATTATATCAAAACAGCTGCATTAAAATCTGACCTGGACCGGACCGACCTGTCAAAGGATAAAACAGGTATATTCACAGGAAGATATGCTGTTAACCCTGTTAATCTTGAAAGAATTCCCATATGGGTAGCTGACTATGTTCTTACAGGATACGGAACAGGAGCTATTATGGCTGTGCCGGCACATGACACCCGCGATTTTGAATTTGCGGAAGAATTTAACATCCCGGTTGTTACAATCCTTGATCCGGGGGAAGCGGATGACCGTGAAGAGATACTGAAAGGGGAGAAATGCTGGACTGAGGACGGGACATATATTAATTCATCAAGTGATAAAACCGGCCTTAATATTAACGGACTTAATAAAGCTGCCGGTATTGCCCGAACAATAGAGTGGCTTGAATCCCGGGGATTCGGAAAGGCAACAGTCAATTATAAGATACGCGACTGGCTGTTCAGCCGTCAGCGATACTGGGGTGAGCCTTTCCCTGTGATACACTGGGAGGATGGAGAGATTTCGCTTCTTGACGACGAAGAGTTGCCCCTCCTTTTACCCAAAATGGAAAAATATACGCCTGGTGAATCAGGAGAATCGCCCCTGGCAAATGCTAAAGAGTGGCTTACAGTCACTGATAAAAACGGCCGCAAAGGACGTCGCGAAACCAATACGATGCCACAGTGGGCTGGTTCCTGTTGGTATTATCTGCGTTACCTG
Organism: uncultured Prolixibacteraceae bacterium; assembly: GCA_964540755.1. Lineage (GTDB taxonomy): Bacteria > Bacteroidota > Bacteroidia > Bacteroidales > Prolixibacteraceae > JAAYJR01. Next base: position 37,286 of record CAZIOB010000132.1, read on the forward strand.
GATCCTCATAACCACAGCCGGATATTTGATCCGGAAGCCGAAAAATACTGGATGCCGGTAGATCTGTATATCGGGGGTGCTGAGCATGCTGTGCTTCATCTTCTCTATTCAAGATTCTGGCATAAAGTATTATTCGACCTGGGTATTGTTTCAACAGAAGAACCCTTCCAGAGATTGTTCAACCAGGGTATGATACTGGCTTTTGCTTACGAAACGGAAACAGGTGCCAAGGTTACTTCTGACATGGTAGAAGAACGTGACGGCAAATTTTTCCACAGCGAAACAGGTGAGAAACTGAAGCAGATCGTAGCCAAAATGTCAAAATCATTAAAAAACGTTGTAAATCCCGACGATGTAATAGACCGTTACGGCGCCGATTCACTCAGACTATATGAAATGTTCATGGGGCCCCTTGATGAAAGAAAACCCTGGTCTGAAACAGGAGTAAAAGGTGTATTTAACTTCCTTAACAGGGCATTCCGGTTTTTCGCTGACAAAAAAAATATTGCAGAGGGCGATGAGGATAAGGAAGTAGCAAAATTATTACATCAAACTATTCTGAAAGTCGGCGCTGACATTGAAAATTTGAAATTCAATACAGCAATTTCAGCATTAATGGTATTTAATAACCTTTCTATAAAAAAAGGTAAAGTGATACGGAACAGCGCCAACATATTTGCTAAATTACTATTCCCGTTTGCACCCCATCTGGCTGAGGAACTCTGGAATATACATGGCAATAAAGATACCCTGGCTTATGAATCATGGCCGGAAGCAGATGAAAGCCTGCTAAAGGAAGAAAGTTATGATTATCCAGTATCTTTCAACGGGAAAATGCGCTTTAAGATTGAATTAGCGCTGGATATGCCTCAGCAGGAGATTGAGAAAATAGTCCTTAATGATCAACGTGCCCAAAAATGGCTGGCTGGCAAAACCGTACGAAAATTTATCTTTGTGAAAAAGAAAATAATAAATGTCGCAGTCAGCTAAACAGTTACTCAGACCATCAATCATAAATTATAAATCATATGCTTCCTTTAGCTTTTATTTTAAGTTTCTGGCCTATCGACAGCCTTGCTCCGCTGCTTAGATTATTCAGCCTGATTATTTCTTCGGCGGATATGCCGGCATAGCGTTTGGCTATCTCCCAAAGGGTATCACCTCTTTTTACAGTATAATATTCATAATTGGGATCCAATACTACCCGGGTATAATCACTTTTATTAACCGGCTTACCTGTCATAGCCTGTTTTTGGGCAAACGACATGGAATTAATTCTTTCATATTTGTCTTTATCTTCCTCCGGGACGTATATCACCAGATTCTGTCCGGCCCTTATAAGATTGCGGTGGATATTATTCCAGTATCTCAAATCTGCTGCCCGTATATTGAACCACTCTGAGATAAAGCCCACATTATCTCCCGACTTTACCTTGTATAAGATCTTCGCCTTTCCGTCGATGTCCACCGGCGTGAAATAGGATGGAGAAAAGCTTGCAGGGTTAGCAAGGGTATTATCGGGGAAGTATTTATCCCTGTTGTATGCAAAAACTGCTGTATCCTTATCGATAAATTGCATTATCTTATTTTCAGGCAAGGTAAGAGGATAGGGTTTATCTTTTTTAGCCGGTATCACATCCCGCCGGTAAACAGGATTAAGCGACCTGATTATCTCCTTCTCAATATCAAGAGTTGCAGCTATCTGGTCGAAATGAAGATACCGTTGTATTAAGACTGTATCGGACTTAAGGGGCATGCGGGGAATTCGCGGCAAAAGATTATGCTCTTTAAAATATGTCATAACATAAGAAGCAGCTATAAAAGCAGGAACAAATCCTCGTGTCTCGCGGGGCAAAAAATAATAAATATCCCAGTAACAGGTTTTGTTACCGGAACGTCTTATTGCCCGGTTAACATTTCCCGGTCCGCAATTATATGCAGCAATTGCCAGTTGCCAGTCACCATAAATATCATATAACTGTTTCAGGTATCTTACTGCTGCTTCAGTTGACCTCACCGGATCGCGCCGTTCATCAACAAAGCTTGTTATCTCCAGTTTCAGCTGTCTCCCCGTCCGGAACATCAATTGCCACAAACCTATAGCACCTGCCCTTGATCGGGCTCTGGAATTCAGCGCAGATTCTATGACAGGAAGGTATTTCAGCTCTAACGGCATATCATATCTGTCAAGTATCTCTTCAAAAACAGGAAAATAAACAGAAGTAAGTCCCAGCATAGCTTCAACCTGTTCACGGCGCTTTTCTGTATATAGTTTTATAAAATTCTTTACTACCTGATTATAGGACAAGTCAATAACCTGCTCCGAATCCTGCAGGCGCTTTATATAAACGGAATCTGGAATATTAACAGGATAAACCTCCATATCTTTCCCAATGTCAGCAGAATCAAGCTCAAATACATTTCTCATATACCAGGAGTCCACAAGACTGTCCATTTTTTCCTGAAAAATATCATTCAGGTTCTCGTCCGGAATAACCATATCTTTTAAGGTCAGGGAATCGTTATGAACTATAGAAACAGTATCATCAATGACAGATGGGACAGAAGTGGCCACTGCCAGGCTGTCTGCACCCGGCTTTTTATCTTCTGGTATGCCCGTACCTTGTATATCAGCTTCCCTGTTACCCGACTCCTGAGCTTCTGCAGTCAATCCCGCAAACAAAAAAACAAAACATACAACCGGTATAATTTTCGCCATGATACTAATAAATTCTTTATAGGTTAAAAGTAAAATTAATACAATATACAAATCTGTTATCAATATTTATCATTGAAGGCTGCCAGTTCAGAGTAAGATCATCGCTGATATCAAAATTAAACAAATGAGCATCCACGCTGGCATCAATAATGTTAAGCCCGTAGAATCCCGCCATACTGATAATAAGCAAATCCCTGTTACGGCGATAATATTCCTGCCTCTTTTGCAATCCGTCTTTAAAATTCTGGAAATGAGAAGGGTTATTAAGATTATAATATTGAACCGCCTCAATTTCCATAAATATATTTGTTTCAGGATCATCATCAGTAAGGTGGGCATAAGCCAGCTTATTAAACTGATAATTCTCGTTATTCCAGTCAATAAAATATCCTATGGTGCCAAAACCAACGTATATCAAAGGTATCTTCCAGTATTTTTTATTATAAGCCTGTCCGAGCCCGGGCAGTATTGCAGAATAAATTGTAGCCTTTTTAGGAGAATGCACTTCTTCCTCATCAGGGTTTACCGGGACAGAAGTTATGGTATCGGCATCAACTATTTGAGCATATATCCGGCCTTGCAAAACTAACTGGCAAATTATCAAAAGACTTATAATAATTAAACTTCTATAATTCACGCTTTAAAAATTTTGCATAAAATTAGAAGTTTCGGGACATACAGAGATTAACCTAAAGTATTTATTTGTTATTTTCAATAATTTTAACAATTCTCTCCAGCTCTTTTTCTGTTTTAAAAGGGATCATTATTTTGCCTCTGCCATTATCATTTATGGAAATCCCGACACGTGAACCTAATATGTTCACAAGTTTGATTTTAATATTTTTATATTGTTCCGGCAACCTGCTCCTTTTGGGATGGGATAATTTATTGTCATTTTCTTCAGTCAGCCTTCTCACTATCTCCTCCACCTTGCGAACTGAATATTCATTTTTTATGATCTTGTTATAAATCATTTCCTGTGTTCTGCTATCCTCTATATTAATAAGAGCCCTGGCATGCCCCATAGATATTTTCTTATCCTTCAATGCTTTCTGAATAACTGCTGGAAGCTTTAATAATCTGAGGTAATTGGCAATTGTAGAACGTTTTTTCCCGACACGGTTGCTGAGTTCCTCCTGGGTCAGATTACATTCTTCCAGTAATCGCCGGTAACTAAGCGCAATTTCAATTGAATCCAGGTCTTCCCTCTGTATATTTTCCACAAGAGCCATCTCCAGCATCCCGTCATCTTCTGCTTCCCTTACATATGCCGGTATGGATTCAAATCCTGCAATCCGTGCTGCCCTGCACCGGCGCTCGCCAACAATGATCTGGTATTTATTATCATCTGCCTTTCTGAGTGTAACAGGTTGAATTAATCCGATTTTTTTTATAGACCCGGCCAGCTCTTCCAGTGATTCCTCATTAAAATCAGACCTGGGCTGAAAGGGATTAGCCTCAATCCGGTTTAAATCTACTTCGCTGATGCGCGCCTGCTTCATCTTTTCGGCATCATCGATCAATGCTCCCAAACCTCGTCCTAATGCATTCCTTTTAACCATAATTGAGAAAACTTAGATAATTACATTTTTTTCAAGGGTCATTTTAGTCATTTTATTCCGCTGCAATATCTCACGGGCCAGGTTCATATGATTAAGGGTACCTTTCGAACTGGCATCATACAAAACTACAGGTTTTCCGTAGCTTGGGGATTCGCTCAGTTTTACATTTCGCTGAATTACTGTCTGGAAAACCATATCCTGGAAATGACGTTTCACTTCTTCAAGGACCTGGGTTGAAAGATTAAGGCGTCCGTCAAACATAGTAAGAAGAAAGCCTTCAATTTCAAGTTCCGGATTCAGGCGATTCTGGATGATCTTGATCGTATTAAGGAGCTTTCCCAAACCCTCGAGTGCAAAATATTCACACTGTACCGGGATAATAACCGAATCAGAGGCGGTTAGTGCATTTACCGTGATTAATCCTAATGACGGAGAACAATCAATGAAAATAAAATCATATTTATCCTTCAGATCTTTTATGGTATTTCGCAACACCTTTTCGCGATTGGGCAAATTAAGGATCTCAATTTCAGCGCCCACCAAATCTATATGCGAAGGAATAATGTCAAGATTTGATATCTCTGTCTTAAGTATAACTTTCTCCGGTTCAACGCCGTCAACAATACATTCATATATGCTTGATTGTACATTTCTTACATCAAATCCGAATCCTGAAGTAGCATTTGCCTGCGGATCAGCATCAATGATAAGCACTTTCTGTTCCAGTACAGCCAGGCTTGCGGCTAAGTTAATAGCAGTTGTTGTTTTACCGACCCCCCCTTTCTGGTTTGCAAGTGAAATAATTTTCCCCATAGAAATTTTTGTTTTTATATTGACCGGCTTCAAATTTAATAAAATAGCCTTAACCTTTTTTATCTTTTAGACTGATATTTATAACTTATTGAAATAATGATATTTGTCCTGATATATTTAATATCATCACTTTTAGTCAGGCGATACAAAAATAAAAAAAACAGAACACAATAAAAGCAAGGTTAATAAATAACGGATAAATTGCCGGGACTTAATTCGTTAGAAAGGATCAACATCAATATTAATAATACAATTTCTGCTCTCTTTATTGTTTTTAATTTTTGAAATGTTATCTGTTATAACCTCTTTTACTGCATCGAGTTCCATTTTTCGATTTATTTTCAGCCATATTTCTTTTTGGTAATAAAGTTTAATTCTGCTAACCAGTGGATATTCAGGACCTAAAACAATAAATAACCTGCTGCCCTTCAATTGATCTGCCAGTCGCCGGGCCACCCGGTTCACAATTTCTGGGTTCTTATGCCTGATGATAACTTTTATCAGCCTGTACCAGGGTGGATATTTGAACAACCGCCTTTCTTCCATCTGCATGCGGTACGCTTCCTCGTAATTATGTTCCTTAATAAGTTTTATCAGAGGATGCCCGGGGTCTGAAGTCTGCACAACCACCTTTCCCCGGTTATGTCTTCTTCCGGTGCGCCCGCTTACCTGGTATATCAACTGGAAAGCACGTTCATGGGCACGGAAATCAGGGAAATTCATGAGATTATCCGCATTAAGGATACCTGCCACAGTAACATGGTCAAGGTCAAGTCCCTTAGTAACCATTTGAGTACCAATTAAAATATCTGTTTTGCCTGTCTCGAGGTCTCTTATTATCCTGGGAAAAGCATCCCTGGAATGTGTAGTATCCATATCCATTCTGTCAATACGGGCTTGGGGAAAAAGTGATTTAATTTCATCTTCTATCTTCTCTGTACCATAACCATGTTTTTTTAAATTCCCTGAGCCGCATTTAATGCACTCTTCCGGCACTTCCTCCTGGTATCCGCAGTAATGGCATACTAATCTTTTTTTATATTTGTGATAAGTCAGGCTTACATCACAATTTTTACATTTTGGTATCCATCCACAATCGAAGCACTGTATATAAGGAGAATACCCTCTCCTGTTCTGGAAAAGTATTACCTGCTCATCTTTAGCCAGGGCATCGTTTATCAATCCATAGAGTTCCGGTGTCAGCAATGACTTCATCTGGCGCTTTTTCCATGCCTTTTTAAGATCAGCGACAATAATCTCCGGCAATTCTGAATCTGAATATCTCTCAGTCAGGCTGACAAGCTTATATTTACCCGACATAGCATTAAAGTAAGATTCATAGGATGGGGTTGCCGATCCAAGCAGTACATTAGCATTATTCTGAGCTCCCAAAATAACAGCCATGTCGCGGCCATTATATCGTGGTGCGGGGTCAAACTGCTTATATGAATTTTCATGCTCTTCGTCAACAATTATCAGTCCCAGACCGGAAAAAGGCAGGAAAACTGCTGATCTGGCACCCAGGATTATCTGGTACCCATCATCTTTATCGCTCCTGTACCGTAATACTTTTTGCCATATTTCAACCCGCTCCTGGTTATTAAGGCGCGAATGGTAGATCCCTGCTTTCCTGCCAAAAACACTCTTCAGCCTTTTAGTCAGCTGGGTTGTAAGAACTATTTCAGGTACCAGATAGAGAACCTGCTGCCCTGATTTAACAGCTTCGTCCATCAGGTGGATATATATTTCTGTCTTGCCGCTGGCTGTAACGCCATGCATTAAAACAACCTTGTTTTTATCAAAACCTTCCTTGATCTCAGCAAGGGCATTTCCCTGCCTGTCGTTTAACATATTAATATCCAACTGCAATACTTCATGGCTCTCCAGACGGGAAATCTCTCTTTCCTGAGAATTGAGTATTCTCTTTTTGATCAGTTCATTTAAAACAGAATTACTGAGATCTGTTCCTTCAAGGAGCTCCTTTTTACTGATAATTGGTTTTTCATCATCTCCAAAAATGTTGGTTTTCTCAAAAAAATGGATCAGCAACGCCCTCTGCTTCTTTGCACGATTCAAATTTTCAATAACATCATTCAGGTCTTGTCCGCTCTTTATATGCGGATCAAGACCTATATAAGTCATGATAAGAGGTTTATACCGGGTGATGATTCTTTCCTCAATCCTGACAATGTCCCTGCCAAGCAACATTTGCAAAGCTTTATAAGAAAAATTTTTTCCAAGGATTCTCTGAAGTTTTTCCAGGGACGAGACGTTTTGTCTCAGTTGCTCTGTAATATAATATTCTTTTTCAGTCAGGACATATTCCTTATCATTACCGGTAAGGAATACTTTTGATTTGCTCTCCAGTTTTAAACCCGGAGGCAACGCAGCCCTGTAAACCTCTCCCAGGCTACAGCAGTAATAATCAGCTATCCATCTCCACAATTCGATATTGACCGGATGCACAATAGGCTGATCATCAAGTATTTGAATTATCTCTTTAACTTCAAAATCTTCCGGGATTTCTTCAGAAAGGGAAATAACAACAGCAGAAAAGAACTTCTTTCTTCCAAACTGTACTACCACCCTCTGTCCAACAGATATTCTCCCCTGCATTTCCTCAGGAACTAAATATGTATATGTCCCCGGTAAAGAAAGCGGTAAGACTACCCTGGCAAATAATTTCTGAATGATCATTATTCTATCCTCAACCTTAAACAGAAAAATTTAAACATTATAGCAACTCAAAAGGTGGATTTATAAATTTACATTGATAATATTTTTTATTGGCAGGATATTTCCTCCACCCTTGCAGCTATCTCCTGAATCACCCAGTCAGGAGTTGATGTAGCACCTGAGATACCAACAGATCCTGCTCCTCTGAACCATTCAGGATCAATATCCTCAACCCGCGATACATAGTGAGTATTGGTATTTACATCTTTGCAGATATGATAAAGAAACCTTCCGTTTGAGCTCTTCTGACCGGCCACAAACAAAATAATATCATACTTAATGGCAAATTCCCTTAAACGCGGGACTCTGTTGGAAACCTGCCGGCATATGGTGTCGTTTATTTCCAGATATACGCCGGGCTTCATGTTTGCCTTTATCTTACCGGCAATTTTATAAAAATCCTCGACTCCTTTAGTGGTTTGTGAATAAAGGCAAACGGGCCTGTTAAAATCTATTTTATATACATCATCACAATTTTCCACGATCAGGGCATTGTTTCCGGTCTGCCCTTCCAGCCCGACCACCTCGGCATGTCCTCTCTTCCCATAAATCACAATCTGTCCGTTATTCCTGGTGCACCTTTTATACGAGATACTTATTTTTTTCTGAAGGTTCAAAACTACAGGACATGTAGCATCAATAAGCTCAATATTATTATTAGCTGCATATTGGTATGTTTCAGGGGGTTCCCCATGAGCCCGTATCAAAACCTTACAATCCCTGAGCTTAAGATATTCATCCCTTGTTATTGATTTAAGCCCCAGCTTTTCAAGGCGCTCGACTTCCCTGCCGTTATGGACAATATCACCAAGGCTGTAAAGAATTTTATTACTGTTTTTTAATTCTTTCTCAGCCAGTCTAATAGCTCTAATCACTCCAAAGCAGAACCCCGAGTACTTATCAAGTTCAATCTTCATAACCGTCAATAATCTTCATTACTTTTCCATATGCCCATTCCAGCTGCTCTTCACGTGTCATGTTGCTGTTATCCAACACTACCGCATCATCTGCTTTTTTCAGCGGACTGATTTTACGTTCGGAATCGATCTTGTCACGTTCTTCAACATTTTCTAAAATTTCATTGTAATCAACCTTATCATATTTTCCCTTCAGTTCAAGATAGCGTCGGTGCGCACGGATCCGGGGTGATGCTGTCATGAAGATCTTTAGCTCGGCTTCAGGAAAAACTATAGTGCCTATATCACGGCCGTCCATCACAACTCCCTTATTTTTTCCATTCTCACGCTGTTGTTTAACCATCTCATGCCTTACTTCCGGTATGGTACTGACAGGACTGACATTTTTCGATACTTCCAGCTGCCGGATCTCATCCTCTACATTTTCACCATTTAAAAAAGTAATATTTTTCTCACCGTCTCTGTCCCAGTGAAACGTAATCTTAATATCCTTCAGGCTTGAAATAATCTTATCTTCAACAAGTTTTCCGTCATTTATAAAACCTTTGCGCAAAGCATACAGTGTTACTGCACGATACATAGCGCCGCTGTCAATATATATATAATGCAGCCTCCCTGCAAGGGATTTGGCTAAAGTACTTTTTCCACATGAGGAGTGCCCGTCTATAGCAATTATTATTTTTTTTTGGTTCATTCTTTCCGAGGGTTTTCAGACAAAGATAAGGGATTTTTTAAATCAGATTTTATAAGTCCGTGTTAATATATATCATTTAAATTAATCGCAAGTGATAATAAGTTTGAAGAGCCTGCCAGATGAAAGCGCGAAGTGGCAAAATCAAATCTGAATCTGCTGATCTTTATACCGAATCCCAGAGAAAAACCTACAGTTGAAACTTTATCTTCATATTTCAGTTCCTGTCGCCTCTGATAATTATATCCTGCGCGTATTGTAAAATTTTCCGAAGGTAAAAGCTCAACTCCCAGTACAGCATGTCGCATTATCTGTTTTACAAAACTTTCTTCGCGCTTATATATGCCGGAAGGGGAAAATTCTTCTTCCTTGTCATTGTAAGCAAGATCCCAATGATTTAAATGTTGCATTGTCAGAAGAAACCTTACCGGGGCATACCTGAGACGTGTACTTATTCCGGCTTCTAAGTTAAAAGGGACAGGTTCCCGGTTGCCGTCATCGTAATAGGTAGTTATTTGTCCTCCCATATTACGGGCGGTAAGGGCAACATGTGTAAGACTATCTTTGCTGCAAAAACTAATACCCAGGTCTGTAGCAAATCCAAATGAACGGTAACTTTCAAAAACCGAGTACACAGGTTTGATATTTGCTCCGTAACTTAATCTTTTATAATTATTTGAATAAATAATATTAAGTGCATATTCCGCAGCAGAAAAATATCTTCCTGTCAGTTCCCCGGTACCGGTAGCTTCCTTAAAATCTCCGTAATTTATATAATGCATACCCAGCGCAAAATTCCCTGTTCCATTAAAATGTCTTGCATAGGAAGCATAACCATAATTAATATCAGCAAAATAATTTATGTAATTTATAAGGAAAGTATTGCTCATGCCTTTATGAAGCAGAGCAGGATTATGAAACGGAAGGTTCAGATCAAGAGTATCATAAAGAGCTACCTGTGTGCCTCCAAGTGCAGCAACCCGCGCAGAATTTGTTAACTCCAGGAACTGATAAGTGGCCTCTCCTCCAATCTGTGACCGGACTGAAGAAAATGATAATATCATAAAGAGAAATAAATAATATTTCCTGCCCATTAGGTTGATGTATATTCACTAAAACGCCAAAGATATTGAATTATTTTTCCCGGTAACTATCATTTAAAATTTATCTCACCGGAACTCTTCAAGACTTCAACAATCTCATGTACTACCAGAAAAGGTTCACAGTTCCTACGGAACAGATCAAGATTTTCAGGTTTTTTCTTTTAAGCTTTTTAATGAACTTTTTTGTTCCGGGCCTGCTATCGTTAACAAGCAATTTAAGTCCTTGCGGAGCAATGAATTTAAGATTCAACATATTCATATTGTTGAAGCTTCAACAATCTTTTGCCTGGCAGGTTTTTTTCTCTGGATCTGTGCAAGGAACAGGCCTGCTATTACAACTAATATCCCCAGGATCTTCTGTACACCAAGTGCTTCATTCAAAATTATAAATGAAAATACAGCTACAAAAGCCGGGATAAGATTAACAAATGTATTTGACCTGTTTACTCCTATCTGCCTTATGCTTTGAGTGAAGAATATAAATGCAAGTGTAGATGAAAATACCGCCAATAGGACAATTGCACGGAAGGCCTGTGGATTAAATGGGGTATTAAGAAAATCCTTCAGGTCAACCGTCAGCCATATAGGCAAAAACATCAGAATTCCGAAAATATTCTGAAAAATAATTATTGTCAGGGTATTATACCTGAAAACAACACTTCTGAGGACAATGGAATAGGCTATGGCTCCAAAGACTGCTATGAATTCAAGTCCCACTCCGAGGGGTGAAGCATTTAAACGAAAAGACCCGTCAAATACGACGAGGGCTACTCCTATAAATGAGAAAATAAAACCAAGTATATTCATCCAGCGAACCTTTTCATGAAAAAAATACCAGGCTGCAATGGGCGACAAAAGTGGGATGGTCGCAACTATTACAGCAGCAACTGTGGATGAGATATATTTCAATCCGTAACTTTCCCCAAGAAAATAGAGGAAAGGTTCAAAAAAAGCCATAATTACCAACAACCAGGCATCTTTCCGGGTAGGTTTCTGCAATCGCTTTAATGCCAATCCGATGATCAGTATAAGAGTGACTGATATGATCAGGCGAAACAGTACTACCGTTATTGGTTTGTATGCAATATAAGCAATCTTAAACCACACAAAAGAGAAGCTCCAGAAAAAAGCTGCTCCCAGCGCGGAGCCGTAAGCTAACAAATCTTTACTCTTCATTGACAATAATTACAATCCACAAAAATAATCTTTTATGGCAATTAATATCAATAAAGGCGGGGCCATACATTTCCTTTGTCAGGCAACGAATCCCGCGAAATCTTTTCTGCATACCTGTCTGGTTTACCGCGGGCGGTTCCAATGAAATACCCCCGGATGTGAGAAGAGTATAATTTTTTTTCTTGCGGCCGTCTCATGCCCGGATCCCAGGAACATCGCCACACCTAAAAAATGTGCTTTTTAAAAGTCGATAACCGGATATGAAAAACCATATAAATAAGGGCAGCAAAAGAAATCCCGTAAATATTTGCATCGAGATTAAAAGGGAGCTCACTGCCGCTTAATATCAAAAACAAAGTAACAGCGCCTCCTGTAATCATAGACCAGAATGCTCCGGCTGAACTGCGCTTTTTAAAGAAAAGCCCTGCAACCACCGGTATAAACAAACCACTAACCATAAATGAATATGAGTGCAGCATAAGGTCTAACACATTAGGCACTTTCCATGCTATGAATAAAGCTGTAGTTCCCAGAATAAGGGTAGTTCCCTGTGACAATATCATTATTTTCCCGGATTTATGCTTTTTGAAAATATCAGTAATAATATTTCCTGAGGAGGCCATCAGGCAGCTGTCTGCCGTTGACATAATTGCCGAAAAATATGCTGAAAGTATAAGGCCTGTCAGTCCGACCGGCAATATAGCACGCAACAGTAAAGGCAATCCCATTTCAGGATCAAGGACGCCGTCGGCGCCTCCGCTTATTAAGCCGTTTTCAAAAGCCACCCTGGCAAAAAGGCCCAGAATTACCCCGGAAAAAGCCATCAGGGGATATTCAAATAATCCCGCTATAAACCATGCCCGCTGGGCAGTTTTTCTGTCACCTGCCGCATAGATACGCTGGTAAAGGGTCATGCCAATAAACCAAATAGGAACGATAGTAATGAACCAGTTTACTATTTGTTGCCAGGAAATTGCCGACAAACTAAAAAAAATATCCGGCAAAGTTTCTTTCAGAGCATCAATACCGCCAATACCGTAATAACTAACAGGCAGGCCAGCCAGTACCAGGCCTGCCATAAGAAGAATCCACTGAAATGTATCAGTATAAATAACTGCTTTTATCCCTCCGAGAGAAGTATATAATACTGCGATGACACCCATTATTACAAGGGCTGTCTGAATGGAAATCCCGGGGAAAGTTGCTGATGCCAGTTTGGCTCCTGCGAGTATCTGGGAACTGGTAAAACCCAAATAACCGATAGCAGATATGACCCCGGCAATAAGAGCAACCCTTCCATTATACAGATATTTCAAAAATTGAGGAAAAGAGAGGAACTTATGGCTTGCTGCCAATCTGGAAACCTTTGGAATAAGTAATACAGCGCTCAGCCATGCACCTATAAGTCCTGTAAAAAGCAACCACGTCCCTGAAAGTCCCATTATAAATCCCAACCCGCCAAGTCCGATTGAAAAACCGCCTCCTACATCTGTCGCTACGACCGATAAGCCGATATGAAAGGAACTCATTTTTCTCCCGCCCACGAAATAATCATCAGCAGAGCGGTTTTTATTCATAAAGTAAAAACCTATACCGAGCATACCAATGAGGTATATCCCGAATATCAAATAATCGATCCAGTGCATGAAATTATTCTGAATATGGCGTCATATTATCATCCACATCCTTTCCCTCTTCATAAGCCAAAAATCTTTTGCAATTATACCAACCCTTGGGCCCCCTGTTACAAAAAACATTCCTGATAAGGAATACAGGTTTTTTTATATTCTTGTTCTTATTCTGATATACTGTACATTCTCCGGCATATTTGCAAAGTTTCCCTAAATTCATATTACAGATGTTTATAATAAATATTCATACTCTCTATATTTCCTCCGATATTGGTATTATTCACAAGAGTCCCGCTGTACTTATAACCGGCCCTGATGAATGTTTTGTTCATTCCGGGCTCTTTAAGCCTCGCAATGGTATAAGCAGTTTTAATGCCTGCATCTTTCATTTCTTTCTCCATTAGCAGTAACAGCCTGTAGGCCAGCCTTGCCCCCCTGTAACCCGGAAGAACAGCAAAATCAGTCATTTCTGCGTTTCTGTTTTCCGTATCTATCTCAGCGGTTGAAACCCCTATCAGCTTATCTCCATTTCGAATTCCAAAATATTGAGCCTTCTGCTGACGGATAGTATCAAGAATATAATCAGGATCATGTATCGGGAAAGGATATGTTTCAAATACTTCACTGAAAATTCCGGTAATCTGGGTTACATCACCAGGCCCCAAACGGACAGGCTTGTATTCAGGCACCTTATTAACAGAAGCTTGTGATGGTTGCTTGTCAGCCATCTTAAGCCATTCAAACAATAATTTGAGTTCCTCGGCCGGCATCAGTCTTCTGTTTTCATCAAAAAACCTGGAAACCATCAGACAATCTGTTTTGCCATCATAAAACCGGGGGACATAAGCTTCTATGACATACCCGTTCAAAATGAATTCAGGCAATGCATCCGACTGAATTTTACAAAATATTTTACTGTAACCCTTTTCTGATGCAAGCCGCTCAAGGGCAGGAATAATTTCCTTACTATCCCCGCGATTGAATTTCAGAAGATATATTCTATTATTGAATTTTCCATGTTGTATTATTGACTTCCCGATCTTTTCAATTTTATCAAGCATTTTATTCTCTTCTGTTATATCGTTCATTATTATCAGGAACAAGAGAAATTGTTGTATCAAAATCTGACAGCAGCCTCTCTATTCCAATTGATTTTTGTTCGTCGGGCTCATCAAGTTTCAAGTCGAGATTACAGTTTTCACAGTCTCTGTCACAAAACTTCGATTCATAGCTTTCAGGTTCCGTGTAAGTAGTTATTATTCCCTCATAATTCCTCAAAACTACCTTATTGGTGGACCATGATATAATATAATTTGGCATCAGGGGAATTTTCCCTCCTCCACCCGGAGCATCAACTACATAGGTTGGAACAGCAAATCCTGAAGTATGTCCGATCAGGCTCTCCATGATCTCAATACCTTTGCCAACCGGAGTTCTGAAATGCGCCAATCCCTCTGACAGGTCACACTGGTAAAGATAATAAGGACGAACCCTGTTCTGCACCAGCTTATGCACAAGATTCTTCATTATCCTCGGACAGTCGTTCACATCTGCCAGAAGAACCGATTGGTTACCAAGCGGAAATCCCGCATCGGCAAGTTTTGCCAATGCCTGCTTTGATGAAGAGGTGATCTCCCTCGGATGATTAAAATGTGTATTGATCCATAATGGCTGGTATTTCTTCAAAACATCTATCAATTCATCAGTAATCCTGTATGGTAAAACAACAGGCATCCGGGTTCCTATGCGGACAACCTCAACATGCGGTATTGCAGTAACCTCAGAAAGAAGCCAGTCCAGATAACTGTCAGATAACATAAAAGGATCACCGCCTGATAAAAGAACATCCCTTACCCGGGGAGTATTTTTTATATATTCTATACCTTTTTTCAATTGCTGCCTTCCGGGTATGGAATCCCTATCGCCAACCTTTCTCTTACGGGTACAATGACGGCAATACATGGAACATATATTACTTACATGGAATAATACCCTGTCAGGATACCTGTGAGTAATACCCTCTACCGGACTGTCAGCGTCTTCTGAAAGGGGATCTTTCATGTCGGTCTTCAAAACAGTCAGCTCATTTATATTTGCAAAAGACTGCTTATATACCGGATCATTCTCATAATTATCCGTATCAATCAAGGAAAGATAATAAGGGGTTATGGACAATGGAAAACGTTCGACCGTTTTATCCAATTTCTTTTTATCTTCTTCTGAAAAACTAATCCCCGTAAGAAGTTCAAACTTTTCAACAGATTTAATAGAATGCTTAATTTGCCATTTCCAGTCTTTCCAGTGCGAAATGTTACTTTCGGGCCTGATTTTCCTGGCTATTTCCTGTTGTATGTCATTAAATATTTTCATACGATTAAAATTATTTATTTTCAAAGGTGTCATAAGTAACTCGCATAAGTTTTAATAATACTTCTTGTATGATCTTAAAACCATGCTCATTTCATAACATTTATTTTCTATGCGAACAAAAATAATGAAATTATTTGGCATGACCATAGAAAAGTCATCTATGTAAAATAGTCATTAAATATATAAATAATTTATAATGAATATTTTACGATTTAAACACCATTATTTAAGGCTACAGATGAGTATGTTAATATTATAATTTAGTTATTACAGAAATAATCTTCATTCGTGGGGGTTCATCTCTCCTGAAAACTCTTCATTATCAGATACCGGGGAAAATACTTCAAGGTCATTAATATCAAGCATATTCACGAGGAGCTCAAGACTTTCAAGCAGTTGCAGGACAGTTTTATTATCAAGTTTCTCCAGTTTCTTAGACAATCGTTCATGAAAAAGCGAAGGAATCTGCTTTACCAAATCATCGCCCTTGGAGGTTATGGCAATGGTAACTACTCTTTTATCTCCCGATTTAGGAAGACGTGCAACCAGGCCTTTATTCTCCAGCCTGTTAATGATTCCGCTAATGGTGCTTGGATTCAAATTTAAAAATTTCCTTATTTTACTCTGTGTCGCCTGGTAGTTCTCTGAATTATGCAAAAAACCCAGACAAAGAACCTGCGGGATACTCACACCATATTCCTTTTGTATCTTTTTTGATTCAATATTTATTGAACGTACTATCTTCCTGATCTTTATAAGAATCTCTGTTGTATCCATATCCGGATTATTTCCATTCTTGTTAAAAAAGATATTTCACTGTTAAGGCAATATCAAAAATGTCAATATCAAATCCGCGTCTTCCGAACACATCGAAATATGGTTTTATTTCAATGCCAGCCATAAGCGGAACTTCATAAAATACATATTCAAGTCCGGCTAACGCATCTAATCCTGCAAGGAATGAACTGCGGGAATCATAATAGCTGCCATTCCCGTTTGACCTGACTACATCCCAGCTTTCATATCCTGCATGAGCCCCCAGACCATAAAGAAGTATTAGCTGATGGGTAAAAGGGAACAAGTCATACTGATAAAACTCCGCAAATCCATAAAGCTGAAGGCCATGATCCCTTGTTGCGAGCAGAACTTTATATGAATTCATATCACTTGGATAAAAACGGTATTCTATACCCGGTGCGTGCCAGGAAGCTCTTATCCCCGCTGCCTGTTTATAACCCTGTCCCGAAACGCTGATCAGGGGAAAAAACAAAGCCGATAACAACAAAAATCTCTTCATTATTTAAAATTTTATAATTACCCGCAATAAATTAAAGGAAAACTTGATAACTAACAAATTTTACACTCCCATAAATTAATTTTCAGTCATTCTTCCTTTGATTATACCTCACAACAGCCGTTTCATCATTTGATTGTTTCATGAATATCCCGCTTAAGATTTTTAGGTAATATTTTCCCATGCAAAAAAAAAATAAAATATTATATTTGCAACCGCAAAATAAATGGTGGATGTAGTTCAGTTGGTCAGAACGCTGGATTGTGGTTCCAGAGGTCGTGGGTTCAAGTCCCATCTTCCACCCGGAAAGGAATTAATTCATTAAGGGTTTTTCAAAAATTACCTGTTTTTTGGAAAACCCTTTATTTATTCAAAAAGAAAAAGTATTCAATTCTTTATGATTTTGCCATATAATGCCTATGAATGTAATTTATGATTTAAACTGCTTCGCGGAAAATATTGTCTGTTTTATAACTGATAACATGTTTGTGAATTTTGCAGCCTAAGCGCCTAAAAATCTATTGCTCCTCTCAGTCTTTAAGTTTATACAGTTTCCACCATGGTGTTCGCGGTGATTCATGATGTTCCCGGTGATAACCAAAAAAATAGCAGGAAAGCATTGCCAATAAATGATTTTTCTTCTGGGTACGTGCGTTGTGGGGTTTCATGTCATCTGTTATCGGACGCTTGTGAGGCATCCATGTTCCGAAAAAAAATAGCTGGAAAGTCCCCAAAAATGCCGGAACAACCCAGAATGCAATTAACTTCACCTCAGTAAAACGCAACAAAAGCAGGTTAAACGTTACTGCCATTAAAAGAATCTGCCACCATCTGGTATAATTTTTCATGAATGAAAACCACCATAAAAAAAAGTTATTACTTTTTACGGAAAAGTCAGGATCCTTTTCTGTAGCCGGATAGCGATGATGCATATAATGAGATTTCTTTAAAACATTATAAGGAAGAAAAGCAAAGAGGGTTGTTGACAAATGGCCAATGAAATTATTTAACCGGCGATTACCTGACACAGCGCCGTGCATGGAATCATGGGCGGTTATAAATAATCCGGTATAAAGGTATCCCTGAATCAAAATATGAAGATAAAAAACAGGGGAAGAAAAATCAGGCTCTACAAAAAACAATAAATATAAAAGATGGCCAAGCCATAAAAGTATGACAGTTATTGCAATTAATATTCCCATAAATTAAATTTAATATATTAGAGATTACCCGCGATAAAGTTAAATGATATTTTTTTCTCATTTTTTATTTTGTATTTTAGCCCATGAGTCCCTGAGCGATACAGTCCGGTTAAATACTAACTTATCTGGTGTCGAGTCGTGATCGACATTAAAATATCCTGTCCTTTCAAACTGAAAATGATTTAGAGGTTTTGCATTTAATACAGATGGTTCTATGAAACAATTCGTAAGGATTTTCAAGGAATCAGGATTCAGGAATTCCTTAAAATCTCTATCTTTATATCCTCCGGGATCCTCCTCAACAAATAACCGGTCATATAATCTTACCTCCGCAGGTATGGCATTACTGACCGACACCCAATGAAGGGTTGCCTTTACTTTACGGCCGTCAGGTGAGTTGCCTCCTTTTGAAGCCGGATCATATGTACAATGAAGTTCTGTAATCTCTCCTTTCTCATTCTTCACCACATCCGTACATGTTATGAAATAAGCATAGCGAAGCCGCACTTCCCTGCCGGGAGCAAGTCGGAAAAATTTATGGGGTGGATCTTCCATAAAATCATCATTTTCAATATACAGCTCTTTGGAAAATGGAACTTTGCGGGTACCCATTGAGGTATCCTCCGGATTATTAACGGCTTCAAGCTCTTCACTCCTATCCTCAGGATAATTGGTTATTATTACTTTTAGCGGGTTCAAAACCCCCATCACCCTCCGGGCTGTTTTATTAAGGTGTTCCCTGACACTGTACTCCAACAAAGAAACATCTATCATTCCATCTACCTTGGTGACCCCGATCCGGTCGGAAAAATTACGTATTGATTCAGGGGTATAACCTCTTCTGCGAAGACCCGAAATAGTTGGCATCCTCGGATCGTCCCATCCGTTCACATAACCGTCCTTTACCAATTCCAGCAATCTGCGCTTACTCATAATGGTGTAGGTTAAATTTAACCTTGCAAACTCAATCTGCCGGGGACGGTAATCAGAATCTTTTAAATTATCGATAAACCAGTCGTAAAGCGGACGGTGAACCTCAAATTCAAGGGTGCAAACGGAATGGGTTATCCCCTCCCAGTAATCGCACTGGCCATGGGCAAAATCGTACATAGGATAAATACACCATTTATCACCCGTTCTGTGATGCGATGCTTTCATGATCCTGTAAATGATAGGATCACGCATGTGCATATTAGGAGATGCCATGTCGATCTTTGCACGTAAAACATGAGAACCTTCCTCAAATTCACCTGCGGTCATTTTTTCAAACAACCCCAGATTTTCCCGGACTGAACGATTGCGGCACGGACTCTCATAACCGGGCCTTGTGGGCGTTCCTTTCTGACTGCTTATTGTTTCTGCATCCTGGTCATCGACATACGCTTTCCCTTTTTTTATAAGCTCAACAGCAAATTCGTGAAGCTTATCAAAATAATCGGAAGCATAATACAGACGATCTTCCCAGTCAAATCCGAGCCAACGGACATCCGCTTTTATCGATTCTACATATTCCATCTCCTCTTTGGTAGGATTTGTATCATCGAAACGAAGATTGCACTTTCCTCCATATTTTTCTGCAATTCCAAAATTCAGGCATATCGACTTAGCATGGCCAATATGAAGATAGCCGTTAGGTTCAGGAGGGAACCTTGTATGCACCCTTCCATTGTTAATGCCTTTGCTCAAATCTTCCTCAATCTGCTGATAAATAAAATTCAGTCTTTTAGCCGGTTCTTTATCTCCTTTTTTGTCAATCATTTTTCTGTTAATTACAATCTGGTTTTCATCTGCCACAAAAATATAAAAAGGATTGGCAGATCAATTGTTCTCTCTCAGGAATATTTTATAAATGTTAACAGGAATCTATTGGATTAAATGCAATTTTTAGTACATTTGCAACCCAAATAAAAAAACGGTCTCTTGGCCGAGTGGTTAGGCGGCGGTCTGCAAAACCGAAGACGGCGGTTCGAATCCGCCAGAGACCTCTTCACCTTACACATATCCGGCTGTAATCCAATTGGATGCAGCCGGATTTTTCTTTTAGGGGCTGAATCGGGGGCTGAATAATATCAATTACTTAGATTTTATCTGACAGTTTTGGGGTCAAAAGGTCATTCTAAAAGAAAATGTTCATAACATTTAAAATCCCATTCCATTACGTTACAATTAAGTACTATTTTTAAGCAATGAAATAAAAAATACGCTATGCCTGATAAAAAGAGAACCGTAATATTATTTGGAAGTGGCGCATTAAAAGGCTGGGGAGGAACTCAAACAGATGAACTAACAGAGATTGTTACAAAATCTGGTCCTGAATTCATTTTGAAAGACAAAGAAGGCACCAAACTTATGAAGTTTATATATAATACCTTCATTGACAGTGGATATAAAGAAAAAAAGGATATAAATTTTGAGACCTTAATAAACGCGATAGAAGAATTAATCATTTATTATTCATATTACAATCAAGAAGACGAAAAGAATCTACCCTCATTCCTCAAAGTATTATTCACTTCAAAATATGAAAATCAGATATTAAACTTCTCTAAAATCGACAACAAAAAAAATAATTATAGACTTCAAATACCGGAAAATATAGAATACGTATTCGCAAAAACTGCAAAAAATAATGAATCTCCGGAACAATTTTATTTTCAACATCTACTTGAAACATTACTTACAGGGATTAACAGCAAAGTATCATCATATTCTTATCACTCTAAAAATAAATCAAAAATATTTCAGCCAGAAAACTCAATAATAAATAAACATTTTCAATATTGGATTAAAAACTTATCGGAACATTCAATCATCCGGATCTATACGTTAAACTACGACAGAATATTTAAAATACTTACAGAAGATATCGGTCTTAATATATTTGAGGGATTTTCATATGAAGATTCTATTCCTATATCAGGAGTTTCACCTGATATTAAAAAAATATTAACTGACTTAAAATCCAATATTCATTACAACTTACATGGCTCATCATACTGGAATGTCAATGCAAGAAATCCAAGAACACAATTAATATCTCCATATATCACTTTGCATCCTCATATAAAATTTAGTATTAATAATGTTGATTTTACGAGCATACAGATGGAAAGAGGGAAAAATATTGTTCTCTCAAATATTATTACTGGCTATCAGAAAACCCAAAAATCAGCAGTTACACCATATAAACAAATGCAAGCTTCATTTGACAGAGATTGTTGTATTGCAGATGAAATATTAATAATAGGTTATAGTTTTGGTGATTCACATATTAATTCAAGTATCAATACTGCATTAATCAGTAACAAAACTCTAAAATTGCATATAATAGATCCAGCTTATTGTGAAAAGAAAAATAGAAAAGGCTATGACTTACTTATAAACAGAATAATACATATTTTCCCGGAGATTCTCAACTTTAAAAGAAATACCCCAAAATATTCAAATAATAAAGATACGTGCACTTACTTTAATGGTAAACTTACTGTCAGTTCAATAGGATTTGATGAATTTTTAGGGAATTACTAACTTTATTACTATCAGTTTTTTTTCGTGCAGGAGTAAGAAACGGTGATTTTGTCCTTAATGATTATTGCATTCCTTATCTTTATCATAATTCCCTGGAATAATGGTAACAAGACCTCCCCTCCTTTTTGGAGCATTTTCCTCTCCTTCTGATTCACTATGATTTTCCCGGTAATTATTCTGTATGTATTCAACAATACGTTGGTAACGGCTTTCTGCATATTCCTGTGATTTCGGACACTCAGTCCTGCTGAAAACGGACACCCAGTCCCGTTTAAAACGGACACTTTTTTCATCACCTATTTTCATGATAATATAATGCCTAAAATTAATTATTTTTATATTTCTTTCTCATTGATTCATGACCTTCAAGTTCTATCCTATGTGAACTATGAACCAGCCTGTCCAGGATTGCATCGGCAATTGTCGGGTCTCCTATTACATCATACCACTTATTTACAGGGAGTTGTGATGTTATTATAGTTGATCTTTTCCCATGCCGGTCTTCTAGTATTTCAAGTAACATTAATCGCTGGTTATTATCAAGTGGTCTCAAACCAAAATTATTCCGAATTCAGAATAATTTTGGTTATTCCGATATTTTTATTATTCCGGATTAATCTCATAACATACTGTTTTATAATGCATCCGCAAGATATTTATCGGAATAACCTTTTCTA
>CAZIOB010000133.1:0-5237 GCA_964540755.1 uncultured Prolixibacteraceae bacterium
AACCTGAACATTTAGGCTTGTTCTTTTTGCTTTTTACTGCATTGAAATTTTTCGCCATAGCTTTGGCTATGCCTCAAAATTTTGCTTTGTTAAAAACAAAAATAACTTCGCCTATTTTATTCACTTTATTTCGTAACAAAGCCTAAAAAATATTGGAGGAAAAAATA
The DNA here is from genome assembly GCA_964540755.1 of uncultured Prolixibacteraceae bacterium. GTDB lineage: Bacteria > Bacteroidota > Bacteroidia > Bacteroidales > Prolixibacteraceae > JAAYJR01. The sequence goes on from CAZIOB010000133.1 coordinate 168, forward strand.
ATGAACAGAAAGCTAAATAAAGAAGAAAGAGTTCATGACCCCGTTCTTAAATAATAAAATTGCTGTATCATATGTTTGATGTGCTGTTTCAATACAGAATTTTACAATTACTATTCTTGCCGCTTCATAAAGCTTTCTATGGCATAGAAGGGAAGTGATATAACTGGGGCTCCTGTTTGAAAGGGTGCCTGTGAGATTTTCAGGGCTCTTTTGGTTTTATATTTTTCAATAAACATATGCAGGCTTTTCATTCTTCCCGTGGAACCTGATTTCACTTCTACAGGTATGATCTGTGAATCCTTTTCAAACAGATAATCTATTTCTGCTGTACTGCTCTTTGCTTTCCTGCCCCAATAATAGATTTTAGCTTTTGTGTATGGAGATTGATAAGCTATCAGTTCCTGACCAACAAATTGCTCTGCAACAGAGCCTCTGAAAATAGCATTAAGGTCTTTTTCCTTTGCAGTCTCTGAATAAATACTACTGACTGAATGAAATAGTCCGATATCAAGAAAAATAACTTTGAAAATAGATTCGTGCACCCCGGCGGAAAGTGGTAATCCCGATCCGTTTGTTTGTCTTACAATGCTTACAATACCTGCTGTTTCTAAAAGTTCCAGCGCTTCCCTGAGTTCTCTTGATTTAGCATACCGGTCTATCCGTGTATATACAAATTTTTGTCCCGCCATACCCGGTACTGCATAAAAAATTTTACGTAAGTATGTATGTTTTGATGCTTTTGAATATTTACCAAAATCATCAATATAAGTATCAATAATGGACCGCTGTATTCTCTGGCATTTCAATATGTCCCTCGTGGTTATATATTCTTTAACTACAGCCGGCATTCCTCCTATAATGAAATATTTCCTTACATATTCAATTAATTTATCGTGGAGATTTGCAGGTATTTTTTTTATTTTGGTAAAGTCCAATAAATAGTTTCTTAATTCCGTCTCTTCTAACGCTTCAAGAAACTCACCAAATGATAGTGGATAAATGAAAAGATATTGTATCCTGCCTACCGGCATTCTTAAATTTTCGGAAGTCAGTGAGAACTCGAGAAGTGATCCTGCAGCAATAACATGTAACTCCGGCATTTCTTCAAAAAAATACCGTAATGAAACGATTGCTGACGGACATTCCTGAATTTCGTCAATAAAAAGAAGAGTTTTATCCGGAACAGGTTTTTGAGAAGTAAATAATGTGATCTTTTCTATTATTTCAATAGGAATATTAGAATTGAAGATATCTTTAAATTCAGGATTTCTTTCGAAGTTAATAGTGATAATTTCATCAAATTCCAATCTCCCTAATTCTTCTACAATATATGTTTTACCTGTCTGCCTCGCTCCTCTTATTAAAAGCGGACGACGGTTGTCAGATTTTTTCCACTCTGTAAGTGCTTTATATATATCTCTTTTCATGATTTTTTGGATGAAAGGAAAGGATAAAATTATTAATTTTTGGACAAAATACAAGGTAAATTATAGTTATTTTTGGACGAAATACAAGGTTAATTTGAGAGATACTCATTCGGACGGGAGCGAATCATCAATTTATTCTTGTAGAAGGGGAATTTATTGTTTCTTGATGCATGGTGAGATACGAATCAGTTATGCCAATATTTTTAAACTTTAACCTTTTGCTATTTTAAGGAATCTTTCTGTCAAACTATTGGAAATTCCTTATAGAATTTTAACAAACCAATAACTTCTTTTCGCATTTTTCTTTGAACGAATTTTTTCATGCTTTCATCCATCAGCTCACCCATACCATGCAACAAACCTTTATCACTCAATGATTCCATAAGCTCGATGCATTTTCCCAGATACTCAGGAAAAGGCATTCCCATTCGTGATTCAATAATGCTTTTATTAACTGGTGTGCGTTTATCCATAAAAAACCAGTAATCGAAGATATCACGATTAGCAATTACATTCCTGTTCATTAGTGCACAAAGTTTATGGGCAAATATATCTTCCACTACCATTACTTTAATATTTATTCCTAAAAGATTTTTGATTTCGTAACGATCACTGAACATTCGTTTTGAAATTTCTACTTTAAGTTTTCTTTCACCATAGCCGTAGTTGAGAACAATCAATGGGCCATAAATTTTTTTTGCCTCTTCAAATATGGTTCCGTATTTAAGTAATATTTTTTTGACTTTGGCGTAAACCTCATCTTCTTTTTTATTATCAGTAAGGTTAAAATCCAAATCAATGGAAATCCTGGGTAAGTCATAAAAAAAACATCAGTGCAGTTCCCCCTTTAAATCCCATACAATTAGCCAGTTTGATGTCAGAATAAATATCTTTTAATATTTGAAGCAGTAAGAATTTGTGTTTATTTATATCAATCATTTTGAAATAATTTTTTTACTCTTTTGGACAAAGCATTTGAATTATATGCAAGAAGGAGCTTATTTACATTTTCCATGTTAAGTGGATTGAGGTTGTCAAAATAAAAATTTGCATTCAAATATAATAAATCCAAAAATGCTCTTTCCGCTGAAGCGATATTGATGTGATTGTTTTGCCTGATTATACCAATTGTATTAACAAGTATTTCACCTTTAATCCTGCGGTATAAGTAGATGTTATTTTCCACATCAATACACCTGGTTAAATAACTTATAACAGTAATCCGGGAATCGTGCTGAAATAAAATCCCGGCCTTTTGAAGCACATACTCCAAAGATATATAAGAAGGCCTGTAAATTGTACATGCTAATTCTTCTTTGTTATAGTCCGGCTTGGTGTATATGCCCTTTCGTGGATTTTGCAGCTTCCCTTTACGAACGTTTGTTGCCTTATCTGGCTTGTAAGATAGATGAAGCATTACGCTCCGGCATATTCATTTTTAATCACATCTTTATATGTTTTTTGATTAAAAAGAACATACTTGTTTTGTATATTTGAACCATAATTTTGTAATTTTATTTGTCACATTATTTTTTAATAATTCGAAGTGGTTGATCTTTTGACGGGCTATGCATGAAAGGTCAGGATTGTTGAATAAAATTGCGACATAAGGCAAAATGGGAGAATGGCCGGGAAATATATGCTGGCAGGTCAATAATATATGCTGGCAGGTCAATAATGTCTTTATACTATAGAATGGAGAGATAGATAAATTTGCAAATAGTATAAGATTAGTGTCTGTGTTCTTTCAGGTCAAGCCTGAAAAAAACGCCTCGCGGGAAATATTGTTTCTTTAAAACTAAAAACATGTTGGTGAAAATTGCGCATTAAGAGTCAAAAAATAATAAAAATGAAGAATCTGTTACTTATAACAATTATGGCAGCCTTGTTATTCGGCTGTAAGTCAACACCTAAAGAAGAAACTGAAGTGAAATCTGAAATACAGAAAAAAGTGGAAGAATATGCACCTTTTAGGCTCACAACTGATCTGAGCCTTCTTACAGAAAATGAGAAAAAGATGATCCCTTTGTTGCTGGATGTGGCAAAAATAATGGACAATCTGTTCTGGGCCGAGGCTTTTGGTGATAAAAGCAAACTATTCACAGGCGACCTCGACAAATACACTAAAAAGTTCATTGAAATTAATTATGGTCCCTGGGAGCGTTTGAATGACAACGAACCTTTTGTGGAAGGTTACGGTCCAAAGCCTGCAGGAGCAAATTTTTATCCCGCTGACATGACCAAAGCTGAATTCGAAGAATGGGATGATCCTGATAAAACCAGTCAGTACACACTTATCCGTCGTGATGAAGAAGGAAATCTCAAGTCTGTTCCGTACTACGTTGCCTTTGAGAAAGAAGTTAACAAAGCTTCTGATCTGATACGCCAGGCTGCTGAGTTCGCTGAAGATCCCGGTCTTAAGAATTATTTGCAGAAAAGGGCTGAGGCTTTTCTTACGGATGAGTATTATGAAAGTGATGTGGCCTGGATGGAAATGAAAAACAATACAATCGAGTTTATTGTGGGTCCGATCGAAAATTATGAAGATCAGTTGTTTGGATATAAAACAGCTCACGAATCTTTCATACTGATAAAGGATAAGGAATGGAGCGAAAGACTAGCGAAATATACTGTTTTATTACCCGGACTGCAGGAAAATTTACCCTGTTCCCCTGCTTATAAAGACGAGACGCCGGGGATAGATTCAGATATAAATGTTTATGATGCTGTTTATTACGCCGGTGACTGCAATGCTGGCAGCAAAACCATTGCAATTAATCTGCCAAATGATGAAAAAGTACGTGAGACTAAAGGTAGCAGGAAACTGCAGTTGAAAAATTCAATGCAGGCCAAATTTGATAAGATACTTGTACCGATTGCTGATCTGCTGATTGATGAAGAACAAAGGAAACATGTTAAATTTGATGCTTTTTTTGAGAATACCATGTTCCATGAAGTGTCACACGGCCTCGGACTGGGCAAGACAGTGGATCAGACCACAACAGTTCGTGAAGCTTTGAAGGATGCATATACGTCAATAGAAGAAAGTAAAGCAGATATTTTAGGCCTTTGGTGCATCTATCATCTCAATGAAATAGGTGAAATGGGTGAAAAAGATATGATGGATAACTTTGTCACTTTCATGGCAGGTATTTTCCGGTCGGTTAGGTTTGGGGCTGCCAGCGCCCATGGAAAAGCCAATATGATACGTTTTTATTATTTCCAGGAGAAGGGAGCTTTTGACCGGGATGAGGAGACAGGCACCTATAGCGTGAATTATGAAAAGATGAAAGATGCCATGTTAAGTCTGTCAGAAATGATACTAATAATACAAGGGGATGGCGATTACGAAAAGGCTGAACAGATGATAGAAGAGAAGGGTTATATTCGTGAGCAGTTACAGAAAGATCTGGACAGGATCAATGAAGCAGGTATCCCAAGGGACATTGTATTTGAGCAGGGAGCAAAAATTCTTAGGTCATAAAAATGAGACTGACATAATATGTCAACGAACAACTTTACCTGTCTTTGTTGATACCGATCCGGAAAATAAAAAAGGACGGGTCAACACCCATCCTTTTCATCTAACTAAACCAATAAAACTAATCAAACCTAAACCTATGAACTAAAACTATACTACAAA
>CAZIOB010000134.1:0-6179 GCA_964540755.1 uncultured Prolixibacteraceae bacterium
ATAAATACAGACAAGTGAAAAAAGGCCCCATAGTTCAAAGGACAGAATATCAGATTCCGGTTCTGACGATCTGGGTTCGAATCCCGGTGGGGTCACTTTTAGGGATTTTAAACGAAACTAAAAACCTGTAAGTTATGTGATTTACAGATTTTTACGTTTTTTGCAGAATCAATGTAAACCAAACAATTTCAAAATTCTGGTGAGTAAGACGGTGAATACTGTTTTGCTATCATCATGGTTAAATGCAAAGGGCTATTCGTATGACTTACAAAAACGCTACAAGGCCAGCGGATGGTTGAAATCCATCGGCATAGGGGCATTCAAACGACCATCGGAAACAATCACATGGGAAAACGGGCTTTATGCTATACAGAACCAAACGGAATTGGATGTTCATATAGGTGGGCTTACAGCTCTATCCTTGCATAGTGTCTCATATTATATAAGGACAGGGAAACTGACAATTTACCTCTATTCTCCACAGGAAACCAAATTACCCGCATGGTTTAATGCATACGGCTGGAGCGTTAATATTGAACATATAAGAACAAAAATGCTTCCTTATGATGTCGGCTTAACTAAAATAGACCTCGACAATTTTTCATTATCCATTTCTTCGGTTGAAAGGGCAATCATGGAATGTCTCTACCATGTGCCCAAAGAAATGGATTTTATGGAAGCTTATCAAATCGTATCCGGAATAATAAATTTGAGACCACGTATGGTTCAAAAATTATTGAAACAATGTAACTCCATTAAGGTTAAACAGTTGTTTCTTTACATAGCGGACAAAGCAAGTCATTCATGGTTCAAGTATCTTGACGAATCATTAATAGATTGCGGAAACGGAACAAGAACTGTCATAAAAAATGGTGTCTATGACCCGGCCTATCATATAACCGTACCTAAAGAAATAAGCCGGTTATGATTGATAAAACTTATAAAGCCCAAGTCAATCTCCTCTTACAGGTATTACCCTTTGTTGCCAAAGAGGAATGTTTTACCTTAAATAAAAGGTGGTACAGCAATCAACCTTTTCGAGCGTGAGTTACCCAGACTGTCCGTTGACATTGACCTGACCTATCTATGGGTGGAAGACAGGCAAACCATTTTGGATAATATTTCTAAAAGTTTAGGTCGCATAAAACTAAATATTGAAAGCCACGCTAATGGGGTTTTTGTATCTACAACCAAACCGGAAGGACAAGACGCCAAGATAAACTGCCAAAGCAATGAGGCACAGATAAAGATTAAGGTTAATACCGTAACACGGGGAAATATTTACCCTACAAGAAAAATGATTGTTTCGGAAAAGGTCGAAGAGGAATTTGAAAAATTTGCAGAAATCACTGTTGTATCCCATGCGGAACTATTTGGCGAAAAAATATGTTCAGCGTTGGATAGGCAGCACCCGCGGGATTTGTTTGATGTTAAAATTCTTCTGGAAGAAGAGGGGTATCACCGAGGAGGTTAAAAACGGTTTTATTGTATCCCTGTTATCCCATATGCGCCCGATTAACGAGGTACTTATCCCCTACTTTATTGATAATTGGAATGCTTTTAATAATCAATTTGCAGGAATGACGGATATTGCGTTTTCTTATGAGAACTACTAAAATACGCACAGTAGGCTTGCCCAAACTATAAAAGCCATTTTGACCGATGATGATAAAAAATTCCTTTCAAGTTTTAAAACCGGGGACCCGAATTGGTCGTTGTTTCCGATTGCCATAGTCAAGGGATTACCTACAATTCAATGAAAACTACATAATATTAAATGGTTAAAACGGGAAAATCCGAAAAAGTTTCAAGAACTCTTTAGTATATTGGAAACAAAACTATATAAATTTTGACTTTAAATATATTCTGATTTGGGTACTTAGAATACTGACATTCACATCGAAGTAAAAAATTTCTTAAAATCGGACTATCCACCACCAGGAGGTGGCTTTAACCCCGATTTTTGCTTCGCATCGCAATTTTTTTTCAACCACACAAGCCTTTCGGGCATAACCCCGCAAGAACATGACCACACCCAAAGGATGTGAATTTTTAAGATTGATTAATATAATGAACCGCCGAATAAAATGCAATTGTAATTACCCAATCATTAAATTCATTAGTTGAAGAAGTATTAATAAAATTACATGCTTTTTCATTATGTTTTGCGTGCTCAAAAAATTTTTGAATCTTCATAACAGAACCTGAATTTCCCCGGAAGGATATGTTCACATAATTGAATTTCCTATATTTCCAGCAAAACATTTCTGCTATTTCAATCAGTGCTTTGCAATATATAATTGAATTAACTATATTCCTTGTAATATCTTTGCGATTTTTTTCAGCGGCATTGCCTTCTCCATAGGGTTTTTCACGGAAATCTTTTTTTGAATTTTTCAGTTCTGCCGCTTTTTGTATGATAAGTTCAATATTTACATCCACCAGAAAATTATAACCTAGATCAACCAGTTCGGTCCATTCTGTCTCCTGCCGTGTTACAAGGCATTGCTTCCCGAAAAAGAACGCCTCCTTTTGCAGTCCCCCACTATCGGTTATAACAAAAGCACAATGTTTTAAAAGCTCAATAATATCGAAATAACCAACAGGATCAACAGGACTGAAATCCAATGTAATCCTTTCCCGCTCCAATATTTTTTTTGTCCACGGATGAAGGGGAAACACGATCCTGTACTCTTCAGAAAGCCTGTTCAATGATGCAATGATTGATTTCAGCCGGGACAGATCACCGGTATTTTCAACCCTCACGTTAAAATTGCCGAATCCCTCCCGCTGAAGATTTTTCACCGCCGTATCGGTAGGACAAAACAGATAATAGGAAATACGGTCGATTAAAACACGATTGATCTCCTCCGGCATGGACATATTATAACTACGCAGTTCCGCCTCCACATGAGCCACCGGGATACCGAGCTTGCCTGCAGCTAAAGCTCCTGCCAAGGTTGAATCAGTATCGCCAAAAACCACCACTGACGAAGGTTTTTCCTTCAGCAACACCTTTTCGATCCCTTCCAGCATCCTGCCGGTCATTGCGCCGTGACTGACCGAATTAATACCCGGATTATATTCCGGTTCGGGAATATCCATCTGCCTGAAAAAATATCAGCCATATTATCGTCGAAATGCTGTCCCGTATGAACCATTATCTCATTTATGCCGAGAGTTTTCAGTTGCCGGCTCAAAGCAGCAGTCTTAATAAACTGGGGACGAGCACCGACTACAGTAATAATTTTTGGAAAGGACTTCAAAATTCAATTTTTTATAATGAATCTAATCTAAAAAGGATGTGAAGCGTCTATTTTATAATTTTTCAGTTCTGCCCGCTTTTTATCTCAAATACAATTATATCATTAGCGCTTCTTTCTATTTTACAAAATCTCAGAAACATACTATACTGGTAAGTATAATGAAATGTATTGAATATGAAAGGAAAAGCACAGGTCTTTTGAGCAACATAAAATTAAAGTGTATTTAGACCTTATTACATTTAAGGAAGATGATACAGTAATTGTCTATTGTCCTCCACTTGAAGTGTATGGTTATGGTTTAGATGAAAATGGAGCCCGGGAGTCTTTTAAAGTTTCATTATCGGAATTTTTCCGGTCCTGCTTAAACAAAAACACACTGAGCCAAGAATTAAAAAGATTAGGCTGGCAATTAAAGAAAAGTAAGTATAAACCTATGATCCCTCCAAAAATAACCGACTTACTTACCTCAAATGAAAATTTGAGTAGAATTTATAATAACCACGACTTCATGAAGACTGCAACCAGTGTTTCTATCCCCGCGGTTGCCTGATGTCTCAATCATTTTATTTCACAAACCCATATTGACCCTATCCCTGAATTTATTATTCGAAATAACTTAAGAACTCTAAACTCCAATAGATCAGAATTGCTAAATTTTTTAAAGGCTAAAGGAAAGAAAGGTAAATAAAAAGAGGAACTCCTCTATCTTACTTAATACTCCTCCTGAGTCCCTGTAACCAGTATAATTTATCCTGTCATGTAAACATTTCCCCAAAATCACGTATAAAGAAGAGAACTTAATCTTTTTGAACGAAATTGAGTTTTCTCTGAAAAGTGGAAATTCAAAGAAATGCTATAAATAATCATTTATTATAATAAAATTTTAAACCAGTGAATACTTTTCATCTTTCCCGTAATATCCCCATGGGCTTATTATTCTTTTTATCACTTACACTGCAAGGACTTTCAAATGACAATGCCGTACCATTTAAAAAACTCGGATCAATGAGAGACGGCACTTATATTCAAAATATTTTTAAAGGCATTATCACAGGAAGATTGAATAATAAAAATTATCTTCTCCAGAAAAATATGACTGGTACAGAATATGATAACGGCCTGTATTCAAGGGCATGGAGTAAGGTGCAGCAATATCATCCGGGCCGCTTCATGTTCATTCAAAGTGATGAATACTTTATGACGCACGGGCCATACAGCGGAAGAACATGTATCGAAGTATATAATTCGAAAATTCTTCAGGGAATGATTAAAAACCAGAAAATGTTCAATCCCAACAACATTGTACGGGAGTATAACAATATCAAAAATAATGAACCTGCAAGAAAGGAATTCGAAGCGAAAATGGGCAGGCTTTCATCATATTTTAAAAACGACGCCTCCCACAGGCAATTATACAGATATCTCGGAAGGAATCTGTATAACCGGTTAATGAGCGCCTTAAGAGAAGAAAATACCCATTTACTTACAGGAGCACTGATCCACGAAGGAATGCATGCCTTGCTTACCGACGCTCAAACTGCAAATATTCAGAATGATTTCAAGGATGGATACTTGTCTATGGAACTAAACGAATTAAGGTCTTATATGGCTGAGATCATTTACCACTGTGAATACTGCAACGGGGCAAAAGAGGACATCAACAGTTACTGGAATGAGATATCCAAACTGATGAAACAACTTGAGGTATTAAGACATCCTAAACCACCGGATGTGACAAAGGCAGAGAAAGATAAAGTTGATCAGATAAAAGCTCAGATCAAGGCATATATAGCAATGTTCCGTGTACGGCTGAGAGAAATAAAGCAATCAGCCAAACGAATGGATGATCTTATGGATCATTACAAGGAAAACTATATTAAGGATATATCACAGGATAAAGATAAAATTGATCCCGATCTGAAGCTCAAGGATAATTTAAATGCGATGGCAGTTGCTGTCTCTGCTTTCAGGCAGGCAATAGACAAATATGCAGGAGAGGTTGAAAAAGGACTTATGAACCTGGAAAGTATTTTAGACAAGTGGAATGAATGGGCTGAATGTGACATAGATAATCCGCCTCCTGAAAAAAATACAACAACATTAATAGATACAACCAAAACCCAGCCTTTCCCTGATACTCCGGTTAAAACAGCAAAGGAAATCAAAGAAAAAGCAGAAAAGGAGATCGGGCGAAATTACGCTATTTTAGAGGATGAAACCCAAACCAGCACAACTGAAGAAGATTTTACCCGTTTCAGTTTGACCGGTGGAGTGGGTTACGCATCAACTTCCCCGTCAGAATTAAATAATTACTATGATTATATGAACACTTCATGGAACGGTAATATAACACATATTACAAACGGATTTTCTTATGCTCTCGGCATCAACTATTATTTCCTGAGAAACGTGGGACTGGGAGTTGGATTTGAAAATATTACCATTTCTACCGAAGGAATTCTGCAAACCTACGATTCCCATTATACAAATGAGAATAAGGTAAACGGTATTATCGTTTCCGTGAATTTAAGATCGAGGCCTCCGAATAAGGGTTTTTCCCTAGTTGGATCCTTTGGAGCAGGACAGTATTTTTCACATTACAATGAAAGTGAGGACGATTATGTAACCGAAGGTAGGGACAATGTTACCGGGCTGAAAGCATCAGGAGGAATTCAGTATTCGATAAGTCCCTCCATAGGCATAAGGGCTGAAGTAGGATACAGATCACTGAACGCCGACAGTCATGACGCCACTTTCTTCTTGCCCGGCGATCCACCCGCATCAGTGAATTATTCAGGAATAACAGGCGAGATAAAAGCGGTTATCAGTTTTTAGTAGCCCACCTACGCTGAGGCATATTCAAAAATCTTACCTTATATATCCAAATTAATCTTACGAAGTGTCTTAAATTAT
>CAZIOB010000135.1:0-13774 GCA_964540755.1 uncultured Prolixibacteraceae bacterium
GTAAATCAAGCTCTTATATTCATTTTGTTATTAACTATATGTATCTATCTATCAGATGTTTACCAGTAAAGACATGTTTAAAGCAGATAAGCAATTTTAATTATTCCCTGTTGAAATAATATTTTGCGAATAATTAATTGTTTATATTTTCGTTTTGGTTTAATTGATGATATTAATATGAAATTATACTTTCAACTTTTCATAACGGCTTTTTTTATTTTTGGTTTGTGTTCTGGTGCATTTGCACAGCGAAGTAACGGACTGACAGTTGAGGGGACGGTGAGTGTAGAGGAAGGCTCTGTTGAGGGAGCAGTAATCCAAATGTATCGTGACGGTGTCCGGCTTGATAATTATGGAATTGGTTCTGACGGGCACTATAAAGTTGAATTGAACTATGGTCATGAGTTTACACTGATTTTTTACCGTGAAGACAACTTTCCGCAAAAGATAGTAGTTAATACAAATGTGCCACGACAGGTACTCCAGAGTGATCCTATATTCCCTCCCTTTCCGGTTAATATTAATTTGTTTACGGAAATTCCCGGTATTGACCGTACTTTTTCTGAAAATACAGTTCTGAAGATTTACTATAGTGAAAATATCGATAATTTTATTTCAGATCTTTATTATAATGATGCACAGATAAAGCACCTTATTGACCAGGCTATTTTGCAGTCGCAAATGATCGATCAGGAAGCTGACTATCTGGCGAATCTGACAAAAGCTGAACTCGCGGAGCTGAGAAAGGAATACGATCAGCTGCTGAAGGAGGCTGAGGATGAGTACAAAAAGGAACAATTCCTGGCTGCCCTTGATGGTTATAAAGCCGCCAGCAAGATCTTTCCCAAAGAGCAATATCCAAAAGACAGGATTGCCGAGATCAATGATCTTTTGGGGATGATAATGGTTGCGGGAGAAATGGAACGGGCATTGGCAGAGAGATTAGAGACACTTATTAAACAAGGCGACCTGCAACTTGAGAGAAATCAGCTGGAAGAAGCAAGGAATTCATATCAGCGTGCACTATCTGTCAGTCCGGGACATCAATATGCCGCTCAAAAAGTTGAAGAAATCAACCAAATTCTAAAGGAGAGAAGAATAGACCAGGAGTATGAGAATCTTATAGCAGGGGCTGATAATTCGTTTAAAGAATTGCTGTATGCTGAGGCTGAAAAAGGTTATCAACAGGCTCTTCAGTTAAAACCTGGCGAATCTTATCCTCAGCAGAAGATCGAAGAAATTAAAAATATTCGGGAACAGCAGGCCATTGATGCTGAAAAACAGAAAAATTATCAGGAATCTTTATTTCAGGCAGAATTGATGTTTGAGAAGCAGTTTTATGAAAAAGCTATCTCTTTTTATGAGAATGCATTGACTTATAAACCCGGTGACAGTCTGGCGACTAATAAGATCCGGGAGATAAGGGATCTTATGAATGAGTTTGCAAACAGGACATTGTACGATAAGCTTATAGAAACGGCAGATAAAGCCTTTAATAAGGAGCGGTATGAGGAGGCTCTTCCGGATTACGAACAAGCCTCCGGGATATTCCCTGATGAACTTCACCCCAGGTCACGTATTGAAGAGATAAACAAAATATTGGACAGGGAAAAGAACTTTAACCGTCTGATAAGCCAGGCAGATCTTGCCTTTGAGGATAAAAAATATATTGATTCAAGAGATTTATATATCAGCGCTCTGAAAATTCATTCTGAGGATGAGCATGCAAAGAAAAGGATAGAGGAGATCGGTAGTATCCTGGCACAACGGAAATTAAATGAAAGAAATGACAGTCTGTATGAGGCTGCAGTAACGCGAGGCGACGATTTGTTCGATGAAAAGAGCTATGAGGAGAGCCGCAATGCTTACCGGTCTGCCTTGCAGGTAAAACCGGAAGAGTCCTACCCTCAGGAACGTATTAATGAAATTGCTGATCTTCTGGCTCAGCTTGCTGCAGCCCAGGAGGCTTATGAAAAGGCAGTCGCATTGGGCGACCGTGAACTTGGGCGTGAGGCATTTGACGAAGCCAGGCTGGCTTACCAGTCTGCTTTGGAGGCTAAGCCCGATGAAGCCTACCCAAAGGAAAAGCTTGCAGAGATTGACAGCATAGTAACCACAAGGGCGCGGCTTGCAGCAGAGGCAGAAGCAGCAGAGCAGGCACGCCTTGCAGCCATCCAGGCGGAGAAGGACAGTCTGTATGCAGCGGAGCAGGCACGCCTTGCCGCCATCCAGGCAGAGAAGGACAGTCTGTATGAAGCAGCAGTCACACGAGGCGACGATCTGTTCGATGAAAAGAGCTACGAGGAGAGCCGTACAGCATACCGGTCTGCCTTGCAGGTAAAACCGGAAGAGTCCTACCCTCAGGAACGTATTAATGAAATTAGTAAAATACTACAGGAGATGGAACTGGCCAGGTCAGAGCAGGAACGTATTGAAAGAAATTATCAGAATGCGATAAGACTGGCCGACCAGCAGTATAATATTCAAAATTTTTTACAATCAAAAACAAACTACGAAAAAGCCGGCAATCTTAAGCCTGAAGAAAATTATCCGGAAGAGAGGATTGCTGTTATTGATAGTATCCTGAGATCAAGAGAGCTTGATGAGAATTACCGTACTATAATATTGGCTGCAGATGGATTATTCATGACCGAATCATACCAGGAAGCCAGAAGTAAATATGAAAATGCACTTGAACTGAAGCCTGATGAAAAATACCCAAAGGACCAGATTGGTAAAATTGATGATATCCTCAGGAAAGAGCAGGAACTTGCATTGGCCGGACAGCAGAACGATCCTGTAACAATGAATGAAAATCCGGCAATGCCGCCTGAACAGGAAAGCCAGGAAATAGAGATTATGAGTGAAGCAGGTTTGAATAAACTGTATGACCAATATATTGCTACGGCTGACGGACATTTTGACAAAAAACAGTATAATGTATCCAGAGCATGGTATTATAGGGCATGGGACCTGAAACCCGGGGAAACTTATCCTCCACAACGTATTGATGAAATAAACAGATTAGTTAAAAGTCTGTTATCAAGCCAACGTGACCGGGATTATCAAAGATTTATCGACCTGGCGGATTCAACATTTCGTACAAATCAGCTTGCAGTGGCCCGCGGATGGTATAACCGGGCACTTTCCGTCAAAGAAGATGAAAATTATCCAAAGGATCAACTGGATGCAATAGCTGAACTTATTGTGGAAAGAATTGCCGGGCAGTCCGGCCAGTTGTTCGAGAGCCATATTAATAAGGGAGAAGAAGCATTTAAGAATGAGAATTATAATGTTGCCCGTTTTTGGTATAGGAAAGCATTGGAACTCCGTCCTAATGATGAGAATGCAATTAGACAAATCGGGGAGATAGAGCAACGAGTGAAATAACCGGGATTATTCAGGACTAAGATCATAATGTGGCGACCTGCATTTCCCTGAATTGCTTCAGGACTTCTTTTCTTATGCATTTTAATAATTTGATTGTCAGATGTTCAGAATAGATCCGCATAATATCTGTTACAGCCCCGTTTATTATAAAGCCACCCCTCGCTGCATCGAAAAACCGGCATTCATTGTTGTTCCAGACATTTTGAAGTAGTAAGTCAAAATTATTTTGATCAAGATATTTTGGCACTGTTATATATCCCTGGTTTCTTATAGTTTTATCCAGATATATTCCCTTTTCTTCTTTTTGCAGGATAAAACATTTATTGACAGTAACAAGCGCTTCATTTACATGGGTTATTTTACGTGCGAATCTTACACCCTGATCAATATAACATTGTTGAAGCATTTTCAGATGTTCATAATCAGGGAAATTGCGAATCCTGATCGCCGGGTACCTGTCATGATGATGTAATAGAACAGAGCTGGCTGCATCCACTTTATTTTTTGAACATATATCAATATTTTGGGTAAACCTCAGTGATTCCTCCAATGTATAGTATCTGTCGGTGAAAAGAAAAAGAGAACTAGGCTCCGGTTTGTCAGGTATGCGTCCATAATATCCTGAATAAGGCATATTAGCTTCAGCTACGTGGGTATGCTCCATAATATTATTTTTGAGCCACAAGAGTGATTCACTTTTTGTGACTGATCCACAGACATTTAGCAAATTTTCTGTTTCCATTGCCTGAGTTTTTTTAAAACCTAAACTATACTAAACTATATATATCATACAGAATATTATTACTAAAAGTTACGGGAATTTCAACTTTTATGCATTAATAATCATCACTATAATCTCTTTTTGAATTCCAGAAATTTTCCTGACATATTTTTTTTATTATTTTGCAGGATTTATAATTGAAATGCTAATCCTTGTTTAAGAAAAAATCCAATATTGAGAAAGTATTACTTTCCGGGCTGAAAAAAAGTGATCATTATTGCTTCCGCAAGCTTTTTGATGTTTACGGACAACCTCTTTACCGTTTTTCTTTAAACTACCTGAAATCTGTGGAGGCAGCAGAAGATGTTGTTCAGGAGGTTTTTATAAAAATATGGGACAGAAGAAAGCATATAGATGAGGGAAAATCATTTCAATCATATATATTTACGATTGTCCTTAACATAATCAGAAAATATTTTAATAAACTTTCGGAGGAGAATCAACTCAGGCATGATATTTTGTAAACTTTTTTTGAAGATGACGGGAATTTTAATGAAACGGAAAATTATCAGGAATTACTTGACAAGCTGGATGAACTGATTGATCAGATGCCGGAAAAACGTAGTATTATTTTCCGTGAAAAAAAACTAAAAGGTCTGTCGCACAAAGAAATTGCAGAAAAGTTCAATATTTCTGCCAAAACAGTGGAATATCACATAACAGAAGGAATGAAATTCCTGAAAAATGAATTTTCGAAGTCGGGAATGTGGGGTATGGTTTTCTTTTATTTATTTGTGAAGCGGAATTAGAATATTGTCTTTCCATCTGTTCTTATTTAAGGGTTCCTGTATTAAAAATGGATATTTTTACTTCTTGACAGGTAAAATTACCAGATATTTTTACCTATAGGTAGGGTAAAATGTCAGATATTTATATATTTGTAATAAAAAACATGAAGTATCGAAAATTATTCAAGAATCTGACAGATCATATACACAAAAAGGAATATAGTATTATTACAGGTGCCAGGCAAACAGGTAAAACGACACTTATGCGGCAACTGGAGCGATACTGTATAAAAGAAGATATGCCCGTTATCTTTATAAATCTTGAAAATAAACTAATACTGACCGAGTTAAATGAAAATCCTTTGAATCTGTTAAAATTTATGCCCGGAACTGATAAACGAATAGTTGTTTTAATAGATGAGGTACAATATCTAAAAGATCCGTCCAATTTTTTGAAATTATTGTATGATGAACATGCAGAGAACATAAAAATTATTGCTTCCGGAAGTAGTGCATTTTATATTGATACCCGTTTCAATGATTCTCTTGCAGGCAGGAAAAAGATATTTTATCTGCCGACATGTTCATTTTTTGAATATCTTGAATTAGCCGGGAAGCAGGAATTAATTGAAGAAATAGAGAGACTGGTAAAAAAACCGGGACTTAAAAGTACTTTAATTTCATATCTTAACATCGAATGGGAGATGTACATGATTTATGGCGGATATCCGGCAATTATAACTGAATGGGATAAAAAGGAGAAAGTTGAAAAGTTAAAAGAAATTCGTGATTCATTTGTAAAACGTGATATTGAGGAATCAGGAGTAGGAAATGAAACAGCATTTTATGATTTGCTGAGAATATTATCTAATCAAATTGGCAATCTGGTCAATGTGAATGAACTTTCACTTACCTTGCGGATCAAGAATGAAACGGTTGCTAATTATCTTCTGATAATGCAGAAATGTTTTCACATTGGCTTAATAAAACCTTTTTTCAGAAATCTGAGAAAAGAACTGGTCAAAATGCCTAAGATTTATTTTTTAGATACCGGATTACGAAATAGTCTCACTGGTAATTTTAATCCAATTTTTCAACGGAATGATAAAGGAGAGATATGGGAGAATATGGTGTTCAGGATTCTTTCTGATAAATATTCCTTTGATGAAATCCGCTATTGGCGAACGAGTACAGGAAATGAACTGGATTTTGTTCTTCCCTATATAGATGAACCAAAGTCCATAGAAGCAAAATTTGATAAAAATCAAATTAAGACTTCCAAGTATAAAAAATTTACTGATACATATCCGGATATACCTCTTTCATTTGCGTGGATGCACCCTTTTAATGGTGATTTTTTTTACCGTTTGAAAAATATATGACAATTATCTGCAACATTTTTTACCTTTTCGTATGCAGGACTATTGTACTTGTTCAGATAAATTCAGGCTATAAAATTGAAGAGGTAAATTTGGTGGATCGAAAAAAGTGCCATTTGTAACCAGGGGTTATTATGTTTTGATGATATAAAATAATAACAATGGTATTCATATCATAAAAACGCAAGAGATATTGATTGGAATTCATTTCTATAAATTATAATGATAATATTATGACACATATTTTTATAAGCAAAAGAAAGTGTATTTGGCTTTATATAACCTTGTCTGCTTTATGTTTTTTGCCTCTTATATCTATGTCTCAGGATTTACCTTCCGGATACGAAGTAAGATATTTTTCCAAAGACCCGGCAGCTAACGGGGAGACTGATTTCAAGGGAGAGACATCAACCCTGACCACGGAGCAAAGGATTGAGCTGTTAAAATATTTTGCTGATCAGGCAGCTGCATATTATGGGGATGAGGAGCTTAACACTGAAGTTGTAACCGACCGGGAGGCAGCTGATTTCTATAAGAGTATAAGACCACAGCCCCTGCCGGAAGTAAGGAAAAGGATACGGCTGGAAAGCTGGAAATGGATAAGCTCAAATGACGGGAAGCACGAGGAGAGCATTTGGGATATTGATAAATATAAGGGAGCCCGGAATATCCTCATAAATAACGGCACCATGATCTTTAACGGATCGTCGGACTGGAAATGGGATTTTCTCATTCAGACCTGGCGCTGGTCAGTGAGCTGGAAGGTGAGAATGGCTGGGAATAGCCCGGCTGCTGAATTTAATCTGTTGAACAGCGAAACAGATAAGATATTTGCGAGGATCACGATGGAAAAAAAATCATTTACCTGTTATTCGAAAGGAGAAAGATCAACCGGAATAAATTGTGAACCCGGGGAATGGCATGAAATAAAGATCGAGGCTGACATGGATGGTGACAATGGCGGTCAGTTTTATAATGTATATCTGGACAACCGTCTGGTTTGTGATTATATTGAGGCAAATGAAACAGTTCAGCAGGTAAATGCTTTTAGTATAATTGTTTCGGGAGAGGGTGGTACAGAAGTCGATGACATTTATGGGGTGGGATATCACCGGACAACAGAAGTCAGGCATCCTTATTATCCAAAGACTTTTATCGATGAGCGGTTTGACATAGAACCCTGTTTGGAAGGGTGGAAGACGGCAAGTTATGATGACAGCAAATGGGAAACTTCAAAACTTCCCATTGCCAGGGGCACTGAAAGATATGCAGGAGAGGACCTGTATCTCAGAAAAAAGATAAAACTACAAGAAATAAACAGGGCTTATCTAAATATTGAGACACTGGATCCGGGAGGAGAAATATGGGTTAACGGAAAGATGGCGGCGCTTATAAAAGAGAGGTATCCTGTCAGGGTGGACCTTACTGACTACCTCATACCGTTTTCAGAAAACATCATCACCCTGAGGGTATATTCCTTTTATCTGAATCTCTCTGTGGGGGTTAAATTCCCGTGCAGCTACCTGGATTACAATGCAGGCTGGTTTGCAGGCCGCGCCTCTCTTGATCTTGTTGGAGAGACTTTTATAAATGATGCCTTTGTCTATACAAAAAAGATAGAGAACAATAAAGCTGACGTTCATGCGAAGATTGATCTTGAACATAGCGGCACCCTTGCTTTTAAAGGCAATATAAAGGTGAAGATGTGCCTTTGGGATGACAGTCAGCCAAAAGACATAAAAATCCTTGCGATAGACTCAGTTTTAACCGGTCCGGGCATTACGGAATATAATTTTGATTTTACGATGGATGATCCCTCTTTGTGGACGCCAGAATTACCTTTATTGTATAAGGTAATAGTTGAAGTGGAGGATAAGGATGGAGAAATTATTGATGATTATGTATTCACTACCGGGATACGGACTGTTTCCCAGGAGTGGGGAACATTTCATCTCAATGGAAAACCTGCGATGCTAAACGGTACACAGATCATGGGCTTCAGGAGTCCCCTGGAAAATATGATGACATGGCTTCGTTGTCCGCCTGACTACTGGGTAGCCAAAGAGATGCTGATGACAAGGGAGATGAACTGCAATATGCTGAGAGTGCATGTTCACGGATGGAAAGAAAAGGCAATAGGGGTCAATGATGAGAGGTATTGCGAGCTGGCCGACCAGATGGGTATCATGCTGATATGGTGCTCTCCTGCCTGGATACGGGAAGGTGACTGGGGACAGATAGATTTTGATGGTTATCATAAATATATGAAACAGGTCCGTAACCACCCCGGTATTGTTATGTGGGAAGTATCGAACCATCCTAATACCTTCAAAGACCATGAGCCTTATGAGAGCGATCTTTTTTGTGAAGAATCATACAATGCAGTCTATCCTTATGATCCGAGCAGGCTAATCTCCTTTACCTCCCATATCGGTCACCTGCATTACGGTAATGATGAAGGAACAATTGACCAGGGAGGGAAAAAAATTCCTTCAGAAGTGCGTGCCAAAGCAGATGTGGGCAATCAGGATGCCCTGACAAGTTATGGCACGAAAAATGAATTTTCGGGTGATTCCATATCTTCGTCAAGAGCATGGACAGCGCCTATGGTCACACGAGGCAACCAGGATGCTGCAACCGGCTATGGCGCTGCATGGAGCCGCCTGCGTGAGTGGCCCGGGGCCTATCGTCAGGGATTCCTTGACAGCAAGGAGAGAGCATATTTCAATTTTGAGCATCAGGAGTCGATCGGTCAGCCTAACTGGAGTCTTTGCAGGGGCAAGCCATGGTACCTTCTTCAATCCTATGAATGGGGATATGATGAAGGGAGCATCGGCAGGAAGCTTCAGTCTGATGAATGGAGGATAAGCCAGGCATGGCAAGCGTTTTCTGCATATGAGGCAATAAAGAAAATGAGGATGCTGGATTATGACGGTTTTTCATGGTGCTGCCTTCACGGGGGAGCAAATGCAGGCACTTATAAGAAACCGGTAATAGATTTTTTGGGGCATGCAAAGCTTGCGTTTCATATACATAAAACAGTTTTTGAGCCTGTTCTTGCGGGCAGCAATAATGTTGATGTTGTTTACGGTCCGGCTGACAGCATCACACCAATGATCCTTAACCTCGGCGAAGAAAAAAATGTTGATCTTACCGTTATAGTGAAGGATAAATTACACGGCCGGGAAATAGACAGGAAAACCTATGAAAATATCAGGTTGCCTGCAGGAAGGACTGTAACTGAAGCAGATCCTTTTATTCCTGAATTTAAAGATGAAGGCTTGTATTTTATTGAATACTATACGAATCATAGAGATTGATAAGTCTGTATATATTTGTTCTTTTCTGAAAATAATTTATATTAAACACTGATAGAAATGAAAAATTTTTTTCGCTTTTTAATTGTATTGATCATATTCTATACGATAAATCCATGGAGAGGAGAATGTCAATTAACAGCAACCAAGCCCAATATCATATTAATTCTTACTGATGATATGAGTTATTATGATCTTAGCGGACTTGGACAAATTCATTTTTCAACACCAAATCTGGACAAGCTTCTCAGGCAGGGATTATTTTTCACAGAGGCTTATGCAGGATCGAGTGAATGTGCTCCCTCAAGAGGCAGTTTGCTGAGTGGCAAACATATGGGACACTGCACCATACGTCAAAATAACTCTGTCAGGGGCCAGGAACATTTGCTGGATAGCGATGTAACCATTGCCGAAGCTTTAAAAAAGGCCGGATATAAAACAGGGATGGTTGGCAAATGGGGTGTAGGACTGCCGGGAACCGAAGGGGTACCCAACAACCAGGGATTTGATTACTCGTGTGGATTTTATGATCAGTCCCGCGCCCACGGTTTCTATCCATATTATTTAATGGAAAATGATAAAGTAATCCCTATGCCTGAAAACTATGGATACGATATGGAACATACTTATATCCATAACAGGTCACCTGTTGGATTGCATACATATACCGAAGAGGGGAAGCTTATTCCGAAAGGTGTTTCCAATCCTTCTGAAGCTGTTAATTCACAGGTATATATTCACAATAAGGCGATTTCATTTATTGAGGAGAATCATGAATATCCCTTTTTTCTATATTATGCTACCCAGCTGCCTCACGGACCGTTAATTACTCCTGATCTTGGGGATTATAAGGATAAGCCCTGGGATCAGAAGCATAAGGAGTGGGCGGCGATGATGGATCATCTTGACAGGTGTGTTGGTGAGATTACAGCAATTCTCGATAAATCAGGTGTAACTAAAAATACCATTATCTTTTTTGCCAGTGATAACGGTTATTCGCAATGGGGTTATTTCAACAGGAAGAATTTTACTGATGACCCTCTTTTTCGCAACAAAGGCCCATGGAAAGGGGGTAAGTTCATACCGCTTGACGGTGGTGTCAGAGTTCCGTTTTTTGTTACCTGGCCGGGGAGAATAAGGAAAGGTTTTTGTGATGAGCCTGTAGCCCTTTATGATCTTCTGGCAACAGCTTGCGATCTTGCAGGAGTTGATGCTCCTAAAAATGACGGAAGGAGCCTGGTCCCTCTGCTTGAGGGTAAGAAATTGGATAAGCCGTTTCATGAATATCTTTACTGGGAAGGGGGATCACATAACACACATGCCCAGTCGGCCAGGTTCAGGAACTGGTTTGTTTACAGGGATCATCCGGGTAAGCCGTTCCAGGTATGGGACCTGTCAGAGGATATATCCTGTTTGTATGATATTTCTTCTTTCCGTAATGATGTTATCAGGGAAGCAACGATGATCTTTAATCACGCTCATTCTCCGAGTGAATGGTATATCAATCCAGGAGAATCAAAAGAGAGCATAGAGGAAAAGAGGGAAAAAGTAGAAATGGAAAACAGTTACCAGCGAAGCACAAGGGCAAATTCCAAATATCCATGGGAGCTCGATTTTCAGTAAAGTAGAACTTTGTTTCTTTTTTTCGATTGTCAATGAAGGAATCATTTATTAGCCGGAATGATCCCAAATAAAGGATCATTGTGAGAGATTATATAGTAAAGAATTAAATACAGATCTTTGAAATATTTAGTGTAAATTGGACAAAAAGTATATTGGATCAGATTTGTATTTTTAAACTAAAATAAATTGTTATGATTTTTACCGGAAGAAAAATATTTTATTGGATTCTCCTTTTTACATTTTTAGGTTGTGGCCAGGGAAAAGATTTAACTCTGGAAGTAAATCCGGGAGAGCATGACCTTGTATTTGATGATCTTGCAAAAACATGGGATGAGGGGATGCCTGTCGGGAACGGGCTTATCGGGGGACTTGTATGGCAGAAAATTGATAATCTGAGGATATCGCTGGACCGGTCAGATCTGTGGGATTTGCAGCCGTCCATGGCATATTCGGACAGTAGCCTGACTTACGAATGGCTTGCACAGCACAGGTTAAACGGTACTTATGACAAGGCAAGGGAAAAACTCAATTCATATCGTGAAGGCAGGTATGTCCCGACAAAATTGCCGGGCGGGGGACTGGAATTTCCTTTATCATGCCTGGGTAAGCCTGAGCAGGTGAGGCTGTACCTTAACAATGCACTTTGTGAAATAAAGTGGGATGATGCAGAAATGCAAATATTCACTCATGCTACGGAGCCGGTCGGATGGTTCAGGATAAAATCTGACTGTGATACTATTAACCCTGTTTTGAAGACTCCCGGATATGAAGAAGACAGAAAAATAAATCCGGAAAGGTCAGGAGGCCAGGGATGGGATATCCTTTATCTGGGATATGAACAGGGGGAGGTTGTTTCAGAAGATAACATGACCAGGTATCACCAGGAGTGCTGGGGTGATTTTTACTATGATATTGCAGTCAGGTGGAAATATAAAGGTGATGTTATTGAAGGAGCATGGAGTGTAACCAGCAAGTTCAGTGATAATGATGCTGTCAGTAAGGTGAATGATGCAATGGCACGTGGATTTGCAGAGGATTATAAGGATCACAGGGATTGGTGGAATAATTTTTGGGCGCAGTCATCCATTTCCATACCTGACAAAGTACTGGAGAAGCAATGGTACAATGAGATATATAAGATCGGCGCTGCCTCCCGGAGTGATACGCCTCCGATTTCCCTGCAGGCAGTGTGGACGGCAGATGATGAAAGGCTTCCGCCATGGAGAGGGGATTATCACCATGATCTGAATACCCAGCTCAGTTACTGGCCTCATTACAGTTCCAACAAACTGGAATATGAGTCCGGTTTTGTTAACTGGCTTTGGTCTGTTATGCCGGAGAATAAAAGATTCACTAAGCGGCATTTTAAAGTTGAAGGACTGAATGTGCCGGGCATGACCACCCTGGAAGGGCGGCCAATGTTCGGGTGGATCCAGTATAGCATGTCACCGGCCACATCAGGCTGGCTATCACACCATTTTTATTTTCACTGGAAATATTCAAATGATAAGGTTTTCCTGAGGGAAAGGGCTTATCCTTATCTGAAAGATGTAGCTGAATTTTATGAAAATATATCTGTAAAGCAGGCTGACGGAAAAAGAAAACTGCCGATCAGCTCTAGTCCCGAGATCTTTGGAAACTCTGAGCAGGCATGGTTCACTGAAACAACAAATTATGACCTGGCATGCATACGGTTTGTTTATACTGCAGTCTCGGAAATGGCCGATGCGTTAGGACTTCCGGACGAAGCAAACAGATATAAAAGTATGCTGGCTGAATGGCCTTATTTTGATACTGACGAGGAAAATTGTTTAACTTTTGCACCAGGTTTTCCCTATAAAGAATCTCACCGTCATTTCTCCCACCAGCTTGCATTTCATCCTTTCGGCCTGATAGACTGGAGTCATGGTGATAAAGAAAGGGAGATCATAAGATCAACCATTAAAAGGCTTGATGAGGTAGGGCATGATTACTGGACAGGCTATTCATACAGCTGGCTTGGAAATCTTAAAGCCCGTGCAATGGATGGCGAGGGAGTTGCCCGGTCTTTGCGTGATTTTTCCGAGCATTTTTGTCTTCGTAACACCTTTCATGTGAACGGCGACCAGACTAAAAGCGGGATGTCAAAATACACCTATAAGCCATTTACTCTTGAGGGAAATTTTGCTTTTGCCTCAGGCTTGAATGAAATGTTGATCCAGAGTCATACCGGCATTGTCAGGATATTCCCGGCAGTACCCGGATCATGGAAGGATATATCCTTTGATAAGCTGCGGACTGTCGGAGCTTTTCTTGTATCTGCGGAGATGAATGAGGGAAATGTTGAAAGGGTGGAAATATTGTCGGAGACGGGAGGAGTATTCAGAATGCATAATCCGTTTCCACCTGAAGGTTATGATTATGAGGGAAAATCGATTATGGCAGAAACCGGCCGGATTATCAGCATTAATACTGTCCCGGGTGAAAAGATAATATTGACCCTAAAAATCTAAAATGAAAATCTATTACAGCTCTACATTGCACGCCACTATTGGAAATGCTCATTGCAAAGTTTTT
>CAZIOB010000136.1:0-10548 GCA_964540755.1 uncultured Prolixibacteraceae bacterium
TCGGACCGTCCATCCATGCTTCGGCCGCCATTACCGGAGCTCCCTTTTCCGCATAATCCAATGCAGGAATAATTTGTTGTATCTTAATATTCATGAAAATTAAATTTTGTTATAAAACCATTTAAATATTGAAACTCTCCCGAAAAGTCAGAGGTGCGGTTAATGATTAATTTAATATAAGATGCTAATACGTTGTTTATCAGTTATATCAGTTTTTGATTATTATATTATCTGAATCTATAACTGATTATAGTCAAAATTAGTAAGTAAAAGATTATTAATGTTATCTTTTTTTGATCCTTATGCAAAAAAAGTTATACTAAGCGGAACTATATTTCTAAATTCCCTAGTCAGATAATATTTTACGGTATGTTTGAGGTGAAAAACCATACTTTTCTTTGAAAGCCCTTGAAAAATACTGTGGTGTGGAATACCCAACGTTAAAAGCAATTTCTTTTATGGAAATATTCTGATTTGCAAGCAATTCAACCGCCTTTTTCATTCTCAGGTTAGTACAGTATTCTTTTGGCGAAGATTCCACCCAGGTATTAAACAATTTTCTAAGATAGCGTGGAGTCACACTGCATGCCCCGGCAATTTGAGAAGTTGAAAGAGAATAACAATAATTTGAGTGAATGAGTTTCATCGCTTTTTTTATACAGGCATTTTCTATATGGCCTGTAAATTTTTGATTATTACTAATATGCCGGGATAATAATATGATCAGTTCAAGAAAATAAAGCTTAGTCAGTGCTTTATAATTATTATGTTTTAGTTTATTTTCCAATATTATTCGTTCCATACAATTCCTTATATCAGGATTGTTTGGAATTTTATAGTATTGTCCTGATTTATTTTCCAGTGTATTAACAAAGGAAATATCAGATGCTGCAGCATCTTTGAAAAGCATGAGAATATCTTTACTTATTTGAAATTCCAACTGAACAAGTTTTACCCCACATTTTGAGTTGACATAAAAATCGTGTTTCGATCCGGGAAAAATGAGGATGCTGTTGTTTTTGTTCAGCCTGACCAGTTCATTTTCCAGCATCATAATGCAACTTCCATTTAAAATGTAATTCAGTTCGATTCGTTTATGATGATGCATTTTGAAATTATAACCCTGGCTGAAAGACACGGTACGACAGATTTCAATAGAGATGTCTTCTGCGGAATTCGTTATATTGCCGGCAAAAACTGTTTGAAATAAATCCTCCATCAATGAGTAATATGCATAATGAATGTTCAGTTAATGCTTATCCGTTTTGCAGTTGATAAGTGTTATCACAATATTACTTAATATTTTGTTGCAAAACAAATTGTAATAGACAGCCATTAGCATGTAAATTGCCTCAGGCAATTATAGCCTGTTTTTCAATCATCTTGCATTAAATGATTATGGTGCCTCAATAGTGCCATAATATGACATTGCCTGACGGTTTGTACTGATTATATTAAGGGTAGCATATCCTATATCTGATATATGAAATGTAAAATCGAGATGGTCCATCTTGTTTTTAACTTCAAAGGTTATCTTATACCCGTTTTTATCTTTTTCCATTTCATAATTCTCTAAAGGCCGGGTAAAGTCAAAGGCTGATTCTCGTCCCCCGTATTCCGAATGATAAGCAACGCCATAGAAAGGCAGATATGAATTAATAGTATCATTACTGATCTTTGCATCATAAGAATAATTCAGGTGGATACTGCCTCCACCCAGTGGCATTGCATGTGTCGCATTAAAAACAAAAGTTCTCTCCTTAATAAGTTCTTTAATCTCTTTAATTCTTTCCGATTGCCTGTTTTCCCGGCTGTTTTTGCGACTTTTCTTTTCTGGTTCCTGGCTATTTGAAATAAAAAAAGCAGCAATTAGCAGGGCAGATATTAAAATTATTTTTTTCATGACTAACATATTTAAAAATGAACATATAAATTAGCTTTTTTTTGCATATAATATATACATATCAAAAATTATTCCGTATAATGCCTAAATATCTAAAGTTTGATCGTTATGAAGTATATCGGCGCACATGTCAGTGCGGCAGGTGGTGTGGAGAACGCACCTCTTAATGCACATAATATCGGAGCAAATGCATTCGCTCTGTTCACGAAGAATCAACGTCAGTGGAAAGCCAGGCCGTTAACTAAAAAAAATATTGATTTGTTCAATAAAAATTGTGACAAATACGGATTCGGTCCCGGTAATATTCTTCCACATGACAGTTATCTTATTAATCTTGGCCATCCTGACAAAGAAGCTCTGCAAAAGTCGCGCAATGCATTTCTGGAAGAGATGGAACGCTGTGAGCAATTGGGAATTGACAGGCTAAATTTTCATCCTGGAAGTCATTTGAATATGATTGATGAACATGAATGCCTTTCTTTAATTGCAGGATCAATAAATATTTCCCTTGAAAAGACAAAGGGGGTTACTGCTGTTATTGAAAATACGGCCGGACAGGGCACTAACCTGGGATATTCATTTATTCAAATCAGGGAGATCATAGATCAGGTGGATGATAAAAGCAGGGTAGGGGTATGCATTGATACATGTCATGCACTTGCAGCAGGATATGATTTAACAACAATAGCCGGGTGTGAAAAAGTGTTCAGTGAATTTCAGGATGTCATCGGATTTAATTTTCTGAAAGGAATGCATCTTAATGATTCCAAAAAAGAGAGCGGCTCAAGAGTTGACAGACATGCTAGCCTTGGTAAGGGTATCCTTGGAATGGTTGTTTTTGAATATATCATGAATGATAAACGTTTTGATGATATTCCGTTGATCCTGGAAACCCCTGATGATGAACTGTGGGCAGAAGAGATACGCACTCTCCGCAATATGGAGAAATGAAACGAGCATGATTGTAAAATCACCCAAGAGTATGATTAAAACTCATGCGATTTCCATATGATACCTTTGAAAATAATTAATTTTAATCATATGAAAATGAGTAATCACGCCCTGAAATAACAATGTTTTTGACGGACAGATAAATTACAGATCCAGTTTAAGATTATTCAGTTTTGTATTGATCGATCTCATCTCTTCCGCAGATATTGTTATTTCTGCGCCTTTGACATTATCATTGACCTGAGCTTCATTTCTCACCCCGGCAAGAACACATGTAATACCCGGCTGGTATAATGTCCATCGTAAAGCGAGCTGGGCAAGTGTTGCGTTTTTTCTTTCAGCTATCGGCCTGATCTCTTCCAGGAAATTATTGATTCTTATAATATTTGGCTCCTCATAAAACGGAGTTGACGGCCTGTGGTCACCTTCATTAAATTTATAACCCGGTTTGATCTTGCCTGTTAAGATACCTCTCTGAAGAGGACTGTATGCAATAATAGCTTTATTCTTTGCAAGGCACCAGGGAACAAGTTCTTTTTCTATATCCCTGTTTACCATACTGTAAGGAACCTGGTTGGAAGTCAGCGGAAAAAATTTGTCTGCTTCGGCCATCTCTTCCACAGAATAGTTAGAAACCCCGCCGGCTTTTATTTTTCCCTGTGATTTAAGGATTTCAAGAGCTTCCATTGTCTCTTCAACGGGAGTAGTTTTATCCGGCCAATGCTGTTGATAAAGATCTATGGTTTCGATACCCAGGCGACGTAAGGAGTCCTCACACTCTTTGATTACACTTTCTTTGGTACCAAGCCGGTAAACAGATATGGTATTCCCCTCATTATCTTTAGTGTCTTTAATATGCAGCTGACCCTTATCTGTATCCCAGCGTAATCCGAATTTGGTCAATATTTGTACTTTACTGTGTTTCCCCTTTATGGCTTTTCCTGTTAATTCCTCACTAAGTCCGAAACCGTATGCCGGAGCAGTATCTATTGTTGTCATTCCCACATCTATTGCTCTTTCCAGCGCTTTCAAAGACTCTTTTTGTTCGGTACCACCCCACAGCCATCCGCCTATGGCCCATGTGCCGCAGGCTAATGGTGTAATTTCAATATTTGTGCCAGGTAAATTGATTTTTTTCATATCACTTACTAACTGCTTTATTAAAATAATTCAAAATTTTCAATTAACAAATTTAAAACTATTATATTTTTTTCAGCTTATTGAACTCCAGTCAAAACCTGTTTTTTTATTTGCAAGGCTTTGCTTTAAAATTTTATTGTCTTCTTTTTCAAGTGACGGATCATTATTTAATATTTCAGAAGCCATATTACGGGCAAGCTTTAATATGTCACCGTCTTTCCCCAGGTTGGCAATCTTCAGGTCAAATCCCATACCACTTTGCTGTGTTCCTTCGAGGTCGCCCGGTCCCCTTAACTTCATATCAACTTCAGCTATATCGAACCCGTCGTTTGTACGAACCATAGTTTCCAGTCGCTTGCGGCTTTCGTTACTGATTTTATACGATGACATCAGTATGCAGTATGATTGTTCTGCTCCTCTTCCGACTCGCCCGCGTAACTGGTGCAGTTGGGAAAGTCCGTATCTTTCAGCGCTTTCAACCACCATGACCGATGCATTTGGAACATCAACACCTACCTCTATAACTGTTGTAGATACCAATATCCTTGTTTCCCCCTGCTTAAATTTTCGCATTGCGTTCTCTTTTTGTGCAGGTTTCATCCTGCCATGCACCATGCCTGTTTTTATATCCGGAAAAACTTCTGAAATATGTCTGAATCCTTCTTCCAGATTTTTCAGATCCATTTTTTCCGATTCTGTTATAAGTGGATATACAATATATATTTGAGTCCCTTTCTCTAATTGCTGCCTCAAAAAATTATAAACCTGTTTACGTCTGTTATCGTAGAAATGCATAGTCTCGACAGGTTTCCGTCCGGGCGGCAATTCGTCTATTACAGACACATCAAGGTCTCCATAGACAGTCATTGCGAGGGTGCGGGGAATTGGTGTAGCAGTCATGACAAGCACATGTGGGGGGATAAAATCATTTTTTTTCCAGAGTTTAGCACGTTGGGCTACTCCGAAACGATGCTGCTCATCTATAACCACGAATCCAAGTTTTTTGAATTTAACCTTATCTTCTATCAGTGCATGTGTCCCTATCAATATCTGAAGTTTCCCTGATTCCAGGGAGCTATGCAGCTCTTTCCTTATGCTGTTTTTTGTAGAGCCGGTAAGCAAACCTGTCTCTACATTCATTCCCTGCAGAAAATTTGTAACAGACTGATAATGCTGTTGCGCCAATATTTCGGTGGGGGCCATGAGGCAGCTCTGGAAGCCGTTGTCCATTGCCATGAGCATGGTCATTAGCGCCACCAGCGTCTTGCCGCTTCCTACATCACCCTGCAGCAGTCTGTTCATCTGTATATTCCGCTTAACATCACGCCGGATTTCCCTTAGGACTTTTTTCTGTGCAGACGTAAGTTCGAACGGAAGAAAATTTTTATAGAAGTTATTAAAATTAAATCCAATCTTTTCAAAACAGTATCCTTTGAATTTATTTTCACGATGATGTTTTAATGCCAGTATTTTTAACTGGATGATAAAGAGCTCTTCAAACTTGAGCCGGAAAGTTGCATTCTTTAGCGCAATAGTATTGGCAGGTTTATGAATTGTCGTTAATGCTTCTTCAAGTGGCAGAAGTCGTAATTTTTTTAACAGTCCTGCAGGCAGTGTCTCTTTTATTTTACCTTTTGCCATTTGCAGAAGGGTCAGCTGTAATTTGTTTATTGCCTTTGAATTCAGATATTTCTTTTTCATATTTTCTGTGGTGACATAATATCCCTGAAACAATCCGGAAGGCTTCAGCTTTTTTTCCTCTTCCACTTCCATTTCGGGATGTACCACATTAATGCGACCGTTGAATTCTGAAGGTTTGCCAAATACAATATATTCCTTGTCTTTTTTCAGGCTTTCCAGTTGCCATTTTATATTTCGGAACCAAACCAGTTCTATTTTACCAGTCTGATCATAGAACCAGGCAGAAAGCCTCCTTTTATTACCCGCACCGGTTATTTCAAAAGAGCTGATTTTGCCTTTGATTTGAACATAAGGCATTTGTGCGTGAATTTGTGAGATCTTATAAAATTTAGTGCGATCAATGTATTTATATGGGAAATATGTTATAAGATCGCCAAATGTTTTTATATTCAGTTCTTTACTAAGAAGTTCGGCTCGTTTGGGCCCAACTCCGGGGAGGTATTTAATATCTTGATCCAGAAATCCGGGCATAGAGCAAAGATACTTATTTTGGATTATTGATAAATTATTTCATTAATCCTTTTTATTATCATTAATTATTCGTCTGATTTTGATATTAAAATAAGCGAATATTATTGTCATTACTGGGCTTATCAGGTTAAAAAATGCAAAAGGGATATAATCCGCGGTCGGGACTCCCAGTACCCTGGATTGTGTGGCACCACAAGTGTTCCACGGAATAAGCACGGATGTCATTGTGCCGCTGTCCTCCAGTGTCCGGCTCAGTAATTCGGGTTTCAGCCCTTTTTCTTCATATGTCTTACGGTACATGCGTCCCGGCACCACTATTGCAATATACTGGTCGGAGGCAGTGATATTGAAGAATATACATGTTCCAACAGTAGAAGCAACGAGGCCACCGGTACTCTTTGCATACTTAACTATGGGCCTGGTTATTCTGCGTAAAAGTCCTGCTGATTCCATCACTCCTCCGAAGACCATTGCAGAGAGTATAAGCCAGACCGTATCAAGCATACCACGCATACCTGACGTGCTCAGTAGCTCATTTACATTCTCATTGTTTGTCGTCAGAGAAACGTCTCCAAACATTGATTGCATTACTGAAATGTAAGATGCTCTAAGATAATTATCTGTCCTGCCTGCCACTTCAAAGATAATTTCCTGTTGAAAGATCACCGCAAAAATGCCACCAAGCAATGTTCCTGCCAATATTGACGGTAATGGTGGTAATTTAAGAATGATTATCGTTAAAAGTATAACGGGAACAAGCAGAAGAAGGGGACTTATATTAAAAGTTCCTTCTATGGCAGTCTTTACTTTTTCAATATTACCAGGTGCACTTGTGAAATCTGAATTAAAACCAATACCCAGGAATATTAAAAGAGTTATTATAAGCGAAGGTGTGGTAGTAAACATCATATAGCGTATATGGGTGAACAGATCGGTCCCGGCCATAGCAGGAGCCAGATTAGTTGTATCGCTCAGAGGTGATATTTTGTCGCCGAAATAAGCGCCGCTGATAACAGCTCCTGCCACTACTGCTTCGTTAATGTTCAGAGCCTTTCCAATGCCAAGCAGTGCAACTCCTATAGTGGCAATGGTTGACCATGAGCTGCCTGTAGCCAGGCTTACGATAGCGCTTACAACAACTGCCGTAAAAAGAAACATTTTCGGATTGATTATATCAAGGCCATAATAGATCATTACAGGGACGACCCCGCTCATCATCCATGTGCCTGCCAGCGACCCTATAAGCAGGAGGATAAGAATTGAAGGTATGGCAGCGCCAATTGTACTTACAATTCTTTCCCTTATTGCCGGCCATCTTGCCCCAAGTTTTATTGCAATGATTCCTGCAACAGTTGCTGAGAGCAGTAAAGCAATCTGATTGGCACCTGAAAGTGTGTCTTCAAAGAGAAAGACATTGGAGGTCAGCAATCCGATAAGAAAAAGAATCGGGAGCAGTGCTGTTATCAGGCCGGCTTCGCGTTTTATCATTTAATTAATTTTTAGGGGCAATTATACGATAATACAGTTAAAATCTGTCATTCAAATATCTTATTAATTTTATTTTCCCATTCATCTTCAAATATCACCTGAAAATTAATCTTTTTATCAGGGAAATCTAAACCAAGTTCTTTCCATGCTCTTTTAGTTCCCAGTTCATTGCAAAGTTTAAATACATCCTGTTTGTATTTGGTATCTTCATTTTTAAGGTGTAAGCCTTTTGTTTCCAGAATATATACATTTCCATAATCTGTTTCATATTCTGTATCTTTATCTGATGCAATGAAATCCGGATAGATTTTATTTTTTTTCCAACCCTGGATGTTATAATCTTGTTTCGAAATATTTCGATACCACCAAAGTAATTTTTCCTGTTTGTCAAGATAAATAGCTACTGATCTTTCGAGATGCGTGGTATTTTCTTCAGGTACTTGTTCAAACAGGCTGCGTTGTAAAGGGGAACCGTCATCCCTGTTTAATTGTTTATTGCTCCTCACCTTTATTCTGGGAGGAATACGAAATCCACCTTTGTCAGTTATTAAAAAGAAATGTAGTTTTTTTTCTTTTACCAGTTGTTTAAATATATCTTCTGCAGCTTTGTCTCTTTCCTTTTCCAGCTGTTTTTTTAGTTCTTCAATGATAAATACAAAATTGTATGCAATAATTTTTTCATCGTATTTTTTACGTAATAATTTTATTGCATTACATCCTATTTTATATCCAATCCATGGGTTAGGAATAATATCGATGATTTGTTTAGTTAAAAAGGTTTCATCTATTTTTAATTTACCGGTTTTTTCAGTTCTTCCTTTTTCTTTTAATGCATCTGTTTCCTTATCAGTAAAGCCTAACAAAATTTCCTGTTCTTTATTTCGGATATCAGAAAGTGATATTTCATTTATTTTATCAATATTAAGACTTTCATATTTTATACGGCTCAGAATATCAGCTTCAAAATTAATATCGCGCCATCTGTTCTTTTCCTGAATTACGAATTTAGGGAGATATATTTTCCCTTCAAACTTTTTGAATTTATGACGGTATTGCAAAACTTTTTCCTTTAGCACCTCGATACCAGGATAGTCTTCACTATCAATATTTATACGGCCTGCAATATCACCCAGGCCTTCATTTTCCAGATTATATTTAATTCCCTGAACTAATTTTGCAGCATTTTGTCTGAAGGTATAAACATAACATTCATCGAGTGCCCCGATTTTTGTTTTTTGTGCATATGGTTGTCGAAGTATTCTGCCTATAAGTTGCGTGACACTGGTTTGAGAGCTCGGATTAGTCAGTATCGTAAGTATATAGGCAAAAGAGCAATCCCAACCTTCCTGTAAAGCTTGTTTTGTAATAATAAAACGTACCGGGCAATTTTTATCTAATAAATTAATTCCTTCAATATCATCTTTTTCACTGCTTTTAATTGCAATTTGTTCTTCATCTATGTTGCATTTCTTGATTAAAAATTCTTTTACATCTTCCGAGTGTATGAACTTACTGTTGCGTTGGTCCCTGCCTGTTCGCTCAACCTGTATTAAATTAATTGGCCGGATATATATCCCGGTGTTTTGTTCGAAAGTAGCAGCAGTTTCTTCAAGGACATTTCGTTTTTCGACAGAACAGAGAATAGTATCCTTCCAATCGAGGCTTGTTTTATTAATAAGATGAATATCCAGTTTTATCATCAATCCATTTAAATCTATCAGACTTAGAATAAATAACAATGTATTCGTGTTCAGTCACAAAATGTTCTTTTGTTTGGCCTCCACCCTCCTTTTTTCTTCAAATAAAATTTCCTATAAAATTATGCTCACCATAAATTTCATCCAGAAGTAATTTCAAATGAGCATATTCATTATTTTCAATGTTAATAACTATAGCCCCATGCTCAGAAAGCAATTCGCGAAGTAGTTTTAACCTTGGCATCATCATACAAAGCCATTTGTCATGTCTTGTCAGATCATCAATCGCAACCTCTTTCCCCAGCCATTCCTTAATCATCGGACTGTTAACATTATCATTGTATTTCCAGTGTTCATTACCTGTATTGTAAGGAGGATCAATATAAATGCATTTAATTTTGCCTGCATAAACAGGCAAAAGGGCTTTTAGAGCTTTAAGATTATCACCATGGATAATAAGGTTATCATGAAGAGAAATTTTATCTGTAAGGCTCTTGTCTTTTTGTGGTATCAATTGATGATATTTCACCGATAAATGATGATTTTGGATAAATGATTTTCCCTTGAAGTTTAGAACAGGCATAGTTACTTGTGCTTTAAATATTCAATTTTGTTTTCTGCAATTTTCAATGCTTTTTTTGCATGGGCCTCGCCTTTTAATTCATATAATATTTTGTCAGAGAGCCATGCGACTATAAGCTTCTCCTCTTCAATGCCAAAATATTTTGAAAGTTTTAAAACCTGGTCCCTTGTAGCCTTTCTCTGCCCCCGCTCGATCTTACTTAATATTGCAAGGTCGATATTCAGGAATGAAGCTATAATTCTTAATGGTATTCTTCTGTTTTCTCTTTGTTGCCTTATTATAACGCCTAATGTGTCCATCCGGAAAATAGATTTTTGACAATTATTGTCAATAATAAATAATTATCTATGACAATCAAAAACAAAAATTTATTGTTTATTAGTAAGTTATTAACATTATTTATATTGTGAATATATTTTTTGTAATAGAATTTGAGATTGAATAATAATTCTCTACATTTTGATATTTAATTAACTGCTTATCTGCTTTGGTCAAGTGAAATTATCTAAAGCACTGTAAATCAAGCTCTTATATTCATTTTGTTATTAACTATATGTATCTATCTATCAGATGTTTACCAGTAAAGACATGTTTAAAGCAGATAAGCAATTTTA
>CAZIOB010000137.1:0-20870 GCA_964540755.1 uncultured Prolixibacteraceae bacterium
ATATCACCGGGCTGTTTCCAGTAATCGAGTGATGTATTGACATGGTTCCCATACCAGTTGTAACCATCAGACCTTAAATAACGGCCTTCATTCATGACATCAATTTTGTGACCAGCTTTCCAGTCAAAACTCCCGACAAAGGACAATCCCTTCCATGAAGCATTAAGATAACCTCCCCCGATGAATTTTGGTTCAGGGCTGCCACAGTATATCTGGCGTGATTTGCTATAATTATTGGTCAATTTTCCTTCGTCATCATACCACAGCGCCTCCCCGTTCACAGGATTTACACCTGCATAATCGTGAAGCTTGAAAGTATAAAGGGAATAACCAACTTTATGAACCCTGTATGTACCGATCTCATCCTCCCCGGCAAGGTCAATAATTTCAGTCTTGTTATGTGCAAAGTTAGCGCCTAATACAATATTAAAATCACGTTGTTTCACAATATCGCCTGAAATACTCAGTTCCTGTCCGGTGTTAGTCATGCTGCCCACATTGCGCATCAGGTTATCAAAACCGGTAGTCCATGAGAGGCGGTCTTCAAGCAGCATGTCCTCAGTAAATCTCTTATAGTAATCGAATGTGACATAAAGCCTGTTAAAAAAGTTAAGGTCAAGGCCAAAGTTGTAAGTCCTGTTTACCTCCCAGGTAAGATCAGGGTTGCCAAGCTGGTCAGGAGCCATACCTGAAGATGCGTTATATTCCCTGGTACCATAAACACCATACTGCAGATAGTTGTCAATCTGGTTATTACCGTTTATACCATAGCTGGCGCGAATTTTAGCCAGTTTAATCCATTCGACATTATTTTTCATGAAATTCTCTTCGTTCATATTCCATGATCCGCCGACTGACCAGAAGGTACCGTGCTTATGGTTTGAACCGAAACGGGAGCTTCCGTCATAACGGATACTTGCCTGGAGATAATACTTTGAATCAAAATTGTAATCCAGAATTCCAAAGAATGATAACATTGTATATTCACCTTCATCATATCCTACCTGGTCATCAGCCTGTGTGGATGTTGTCGGATAAGGGATATCCAGGTTTATATTTGGTGATTCGGCATCGAGATAACTTTCTCTGTAACTCTGAGCTTCCTGTCCGACGAGCACGCTGTATATATGTTTGTTTAAAAATGAGTCATTATAACGGGCAGTATTGGACGTGGTAAGCAACATATGATCATATCTGCTGCTATATACAAAATCCTGTGTGTAACCTGTCACCTGTTGTCCGAACTGGCGTGCTTCACCCATTGTTAGTTCTGCCGAATTATTTGTTTTCAGTGTTAGCTGTTCAATCGGCTTATATTCCAGGTATCCTGTTCCGTATAGCCTGAACTGCTTATCCCACGATTCATTGGTCTTGGCAGAAAAAAGAGGGTTAATATCTAAATTTTCAGGGATGTCTGTATTAAATGAGCCATCTTCGTTATACATTGGTGTCCAAGGCAATATGATCATAGATCCGAAGAAGGGGTTAAGATATGACAAACCTCCTGTTGAAACATCTTCATTAACCATTCTTGAAAGCCCAACCTTGGATCCTATTTTAACTTTTTCATGTGCCTGAAAATCGTTATTGACACGAAAGTTTAATTTTTCATAATTATTGCCAATAACTATACCTTCGATATCTTCATAAGCAGCAGAGAAATAATTGGTTAACCTTTCAGTGCCTCCGCTTGCAGAAAGCTCATATTTTTGGGTTTTGCCATTGCGCAGGCCTGATTTTAGCCAGTTTGTCTGCGGCCCTGCCAGAAGTGATTTAGGGAAGTAGGTATTCCCGTATCCTGCAGGGTCATCAGGATTTTTTCCTGAATTTACCACTGCATCTCGCAGATATTGCCAAATCTCCTGACTGTTCATAGGCCTGTGATTATTGTCATTAGCCAGTTGGGACAAACCTGCCGAAGCACGGAAATTGATCTTAGCCTCTCCCGATCTACCCGATTTGGTAGTAACCAGGATAACACCGTTTGCTGCCCTGGAACCATAGATAGACGCAGCGGCAGCATCTTTCAGAACAGTTATGGACTCTATGTCTGAAGGGTTAAGGGCATATAATGCATTTGATGTAGTACTGGCCATAGTCTGGTCGCCTGTCATAACAGGAATACCGTCAATTACATAAAGAGGCTCGTTCCCAGCATTTACCGAACTGGTCCCGCGGATACGAATTGAACTGTTACTTCCCGGTTGTCCACCCGAGGTAGTAACCATCAGTCCAGGTACTTTTCCGCTCAAGGCTTTGTCAATGCTAATGACCGGTGTTTCTGCAAGTTGAGCAGTTTCGACTTGTGTAGCCGAGCCGGTCTTAGCCTCCCTTGAAGTAGTTCCATAGGCTACTACGATCACCTCGTCCACACCTATGGTTTGCGATTCCATTACTACATTCACAGTTTCCCTGCCAACAATGGATACCTCCTGTGTCGCCATTCCAACAAATGAAAAAATGAGCGCCTGTGCATCTTCAGGTACCTGCAGGGTAAAGTTACCGTCTATGTCAGATACCGTTCCCAGCGTGGTGCCTTTCACAGCTATCGATACTCCGGGGATCGGCGCGTCGTCCTCAGCGGATGTAACCTTTCCGGTAATCACCCTGGTCTGGGCATGGACTGCCAAAAATCCCATGAAAAGGAGAATCGAGAAAAAAAATGCAATCTTTTTCATAGAAACAATATTAAATTATTAATTAAACAGCTATAAAAAAATTAATTGTAAACTTTATGCCACGTTTATTTTTTTAAGAAGAACCAGCACTCCCCCAAGTGCAGCTTTTAAATGAATGATAACAACAATATTAAAAATTCCTTAAATAATCAACCCAAACGTTAAAAATTATTAAGAAAGCAAATAAAAAAAAAAGAATTGAAATAAAAAACGATTCTATCAAATATTTTAATTTCAAAGTCTTAATTTATTACTTAAATCAAAAAAAACTTAGTCAATTACTTATCGAAACTTAATAAACTCCATATTTTGATGGCCTTTTACTTAATTTAAATACTTATGTCCCGATTAAGTATCAATTTTCAAATAATACCTGTTTTTACTTTAACAACCCCTCTACAACGATTACTATCTCTCCCTTAGGAGGATTCTCAGCGTAATAATTATGAAGTTCTGCAAGGGTACCCCGCTTTTTTTCTTCAAATATTTTGCTTAATTCGCGGCACACACATGCTCGTCTCTCATATCCGAAGAATTCTGTAAATTGTTGTAAAGTCTTCACCAGCCTGAAAGGGGATTCATAGAATATCATTGTCCGTGTCTCATAAGAAAGCTGCTGCAAAAGTTTTTGCCTCCCTTTTTTCCTGGGAATGAATCCTTCAAATACAAACCGTTCAGCACTTAATCCCGAAACTGCCAAAGCGGGTATTAATGCTGTCGGGCCGGGAAGGCATTCTACAGCTATTCCCTTTTCCACACATTCCCTTACGAGTAAAAACCCCGGATCTGAAATAGCGGGTGTCCCTGCATCAGTAATCAGGGCAATCATCTGTCCCTGTTCTAACTTTTCCGTAATATTCTGAACAGATCTATGCTCATTAAATTTATGATGTGGCATCAATTTTTTGTCAATCCCCAGGTGACACAT
Organism: uncultured Prolixibacteraceae bacterium; assembly: GCA_964540755.1. GTDB lineage: Bacteria > Bacteroidota > Bacteroidia > Bacteroidales > Prolixibacteraceae > JAAYJR01. The sequence continues at coordinate 3,607 of CAZIOB010000137.1, forward strand.
TAATTTGGAAGAAACCCGGGTATCTTCAGCCAGGATTATATCAGCCCGCTTTAACACATCAACTGCCCTGATGGTAATGTCATCAAGATTGCCTATTGGTGTAGGCACCAATATAAGTTTTCCGGGATTATCCATTTAATAAATAAGGTTACTGAATTCACAAATATTACGCGACTGGCTGTATCATAAATCATTATTTAAAAATGCCGATCAATTTATACCTTTAAAGTATTATTCTGACGGGCTATGAAACCTGCGCCTGACCAGATTAACAAATTTCAGGCTTGTTTCCGTTTTTGTCCATTTAAAATTTTTTCTGAGATGCTCAACTGCCTCTTTAATATTATTCATTGAATCAAGTACCTCCACAGTATTCAAAAACTTTCGGGCATCATTATCAAATAATTCACGGATATACTGAAACCTGTCGTTGATCCCGATGGCAGCCCGAATACTGCTGACAGGCCGGTTTGATAATTTAAACTCCAGCTTATGCTGATCAGTGATAATATCATTTACTGACTTCCCTTTCAAAAAACTATCTCCTAACCGGGAGCCTGCCCCCGGCTCCTCCATCAGCATCTCATCGTCATTTTCATCTTCTTTCTTTTCACCAGTGCCTGCCGGTTTCGAAGCTAAACTTCCACTTTCATATTTACCCTCCTTGTTCTCCTGTTCGTGAGCCATTCCGTCCTTTCCTTCCATTTGCTTTCCCTGCTTATCAGATAATATTTCCTGGTTATCGTCTCTCTCCGATCCACCTTCAATTTCCCTGAACCTCTCTTTTTCCGCGGACTTCGATGCAATTTCAGCAATGCCACTATTTTTATTATCATCAAGCAACCCTGCCAACTGAGCCAACCCTTTTGCCCGGGTATGTATAAACTCCATTTCAAGCGGGTCAAAAGTCCCTTTATGTTTCACTTCAGAAATAAGCTCCTCGAGTTCAGTCATATCCTTTAATAAAATTTTTATAAGTTTTTTAGTTTCCATTATTTACCGGGCTATTATTTTTTAACTTAATTTTTGTAAAAGTACTAATTTTAATCACTTATTCATCTGACACAGGTTCTTTATTATAGGAAGACTTTTGTAATTTTGACAACATAAACCTTATAAAAAGACAATGATTGAATTCACCTTACAAAAGATAGCCGGAATAACAAATGGGAAACTGTTTTTACCTGAAGGATTTGAAAAAATAAAAATAAATCAGCTGGTCACTGACAGCCGTAGTTTCTTTAATGCTGAAAATTCTATATTCTTTGCTCTTGCAGGCCCCGTAAATGACGGCCACTATTATATCCCGGACCTGATAAACAGAGGAATTAAAGCTTTCGTGGTTTCAAAAAAAGATATGATTGTACCCCATGCTGCATTTCTCATGGTAAATGATACGACAAAAGCTTTACAACAGCTGGCAGCATATAACAGAGACCTGTTTAACTATCCGGTTATCGGTATTACCGGCAGCAATGGAAAAACAATTATTAAAGAATGGCTGCATGAATTGCTTTCAACAGAATACAGGATTGTCCGCAGTCCTAAAAGCTACAATTCCCAAATTGGCGTTCCTCTCTCTGTTTTACTTATGAATAACCGGTTTAACCTGGGGATTTTCGAGGCGGGGATATCTCAGCCGGGGGAGATGCAGCGCCTTACTTCAATAATAAAACCTGACATCGGTATCCTCACAAATATTGGCGACGCTCATCAGGAAAATTTCAAAACCAGACATCAAAAAACAGAAGAAAAATTACAGTTGTTCAAAGGTGCTAAAAAGTTGATATTTCGAGTGGATGATAAGCCTGTTGCAAAAATTATCGCAAAATTCTGCCATAAACACGGAATAGAAGAGTTAAGCTGGACACTGCAGGAAGACAGGGCTCTTATTCGCTTTGACAAAACAGCCGACAACGGGATTACCAGAATCAATTCATATTATAAAGGTTATAAGTACCAGTTTTCAATACCTTATACAGATGATTCGGCAATTGAAAATGCATGTCATTGTTTTACCACCGTAACGGCATTAACAGGTTCTCCCCAAAAAATATTACATCTCTTTGAAGATTTGTCACCCGTGGCTATGCGGCTTGAAATAAAGCAGGGAGTGAATAATTGCCTTCTTATAAATGATTATTACAATTCTGATTTAGCCTCACTAACTATTGCCATGAAGGTATTACATCAGCAGTCTAAAAAAAGTCATCTAAAAAAACAGTTAATACTTTCTGATATCAGGCAGACCGGCATTCCCGGCCATGATCTTTACAAACAGGTTAACCAGCTCACAGAACAGTGGGGAATAGATGAAATTACGGGAATAGGGCCGGAAATAACCAGCTGTTCCAATTCATTTTCAGTAAAAAAATCCTTTTACCCGGACACTGAAACTTTCATAAAAAAAGTTCCCCGCAATAATTTTACTGATTCCGTCATCCTGATCAAAGGAGCACGTGCATTTAAATTTGAAAAGATCTCCTCTTTCCTTCAACAAAAAGCTAACCAGACTGTTTTGGAGATCAACATGAATGCCCTTGTGAATAATCTTAATATTTTCCGGGGGCTGCTCCGCCCCGAAACAAAAATAATGGTCATGGTAAAAGCATTCTCCTATGGAAGCGGGGATGTCGAGATAGCCAAATTACTGCAATATCAAAACGTAGATTATCTTGCTGTTGCTGTTGCTGACGAAGGAGTTGAGCTTCGCGAGGCAGGTATTAAAACTCCTGTAATAGTTATGAATCCGGAAGAGAACAGCTTCCGTAATATGATACATTATTATCTTGAACCCAATATTTACAGTCTGGAGCTTCTAAGAAAATTCAGCAAGGATATTGCCCTTAACGGACAGAATGAATTCCCCGTCCATTTAAAGATAGATACCGGCATGAACCGGCTGGGTTTTAAAACGGACAAAGAGATAGAAATGGTGTTGGTGGAGTTATCTTCAGACAGGTATCTGAAAATAAAATCTGTATTCTCACACCTTGCGGCAAGTGATGATCAATCCTTTGATGAGTTCACAATGCGGCAGATAGAAAGATTTAATTATGTTTCTGAATGGATTACAGGTTTGTATCCATACAAAATTGACCGTCACATTTTAAATTCATCCGGTATTGAACGTTTTCCCGGATACCAGTATGATATGGTGAGGTTGGGGATTGGCCTTTACGGAATCTCAGTTACAGGATTGCCTCTGCAAAGTATCGGTACATTTAAAAGCACAGTTTCACAGGTTAAAAAAGTAAGCAAAGGTGAAACTATAGGATATGGAAGAGCCGGCGTTATAAACCATGATGCTGAAATTGCTGTCATACCTGCAGGTTATGCTGACGGCCTTGACCGTAAACTCGGCAATGGAAATGGAGAAGCATTTGTTAAGGGCCGTCGCGTGCCCATTGTGGGTAATATTTGTATGGATATGCTGATGCTCGATGTTACCGGGTTAAATGTAATGCCGGAAGATGAGGTTGAATTTTTCGGCCAAAGTATTCCGGTATCCGATGTGGCAAAAAAAGCAGGTACCATTCCGTATGAAATTTTAACAGGTATCTCACAACGGGTAAAGAGGGTATATCTTTATGAGTAATCCGATTTGAGTTTTTTTAAAACTACTTCTGCTGCAGGTAAAGAGAGTATATCTTTAGGAATGATCTCCTGTTTTTTAATCACAAAATTTGAATACACAATAAAAAGTATATTTCATCATCAAATTTCAATAAAAAGTAGCTAAGCAGATATTTAAAAAAATGAAATATAAACATTTACATTTATATTTAAATTTTCAGACTTTTCGGTACAAGCTCAAAATTTTATAAACTCTGATAAAATCCAAAATTTTAAGTTGCTTTTTTAGTGTGGTATTATATCAGTTTTAAAAGAAAACACTCCTGCTAACCGAGCTTACTTATCCGGTCAAGTCGTCCTGAGTCAAGTATTTTAATCTTTCTCCCTTCGATAGATATTACACCTTCATTGGCAAAATTGGACAACGTCCGTATGGCATTGGAGGTTGTCATATTGGAAAGATTGGCAATATCTTCACGTGAAAGATATACCTTAAGGGTAACTCCGTCGTTTTCTAATCCATATTTTTCTTTAAGAATAATAAGAGACTCAGCAAGCCTGCCCCGAATATGTTTTTGCGTCAGAGAAAGAATTCTGCAATGAGAAAAACATAAATCCTTTGATAATTTATTTATTATATGTTTCGAAAAAAGGTGATTTTTAAGTGCTGTATCAGTAATAAAATGACTGTTAACTGAACAAACGACAGATTCCTCAAGGGTAACGGCAGTGGCTATATGATTATCATCTGCAAAAAGTGACCTGTATCCGAAAATTTCCATTGATTTGACCATCCGTATTATCTGCTCACGGCCGCCAATCCCTTCCTTAAAGATTTTTATCTTTCCATTTACAAGCATTAAAAAAGCAGCCGGCTTTTCCCCTTCATTAAATACAATCTCATTCTTCTTAAACCGGATAAAAGAAATATGTTTTTCCAGGTTCTCTTTTTCTTCTTTGGTTAAAAGATAAAATACAGACCTGGGATTATCGATAATATCCTTAATATCCGGATCTCTGTTTAGCATAACCTTTATGCGTATGTTTTACAGCATCAAAGTTATTAATTTTATCAAATTTGCCTATTATTTTAAAATTATTTTAAACAGCAATGACAAATACTTTTTCAACAGAACATGCTATCAGATAATGTTCAACATCAAAAGATTTTTATATTTGCAAATCTTTTATATTGTAGAATTTACTAATCAAAAAATAATAATATGCTAAAAGGACATCCCAAAGGACTATATGTAGCGTTCTTTGCCAACATGGGGGAACGATTCGGTTACTACACCATGCTCTCGATATTTGTACTTTACCTGCAGGCCAAATATGGATTTACTGCCGGTGAAGCCGGTACATACTATGGAGGTTTCTTATTTGGAGTTTATTTCCTTCCATTGCTTGGCGGTATTATCGCTGACAAAGTTCTGGGATACGGGAAGACCATCACATTAGGTACAATCATAATGTTCCTGGGGTATTTAATGCTGGCCATACCGGCACAGGCGCTGGTTCTTACGATAGCATCACTTGCTGTCATATCTCTCGGGACGGGCTTTTTTAAGGGCAACCTGCAGGCGCTGGTAGGCAATATGTACGACGACCATCGTTACAGTCCCCATCGCGACAATGCCTTTAACATTTTTTATATGGGAATTAATATAGGCGCATTTTTTGCCCCTTCCGCAGCTACAGGCATAAGCAACTGGATTCTCGGGAAAGAAGGATTTTCCTATAATCCCCGGATACCCGACCTTGCCCACAAATTCCTGAACGGTGATACTTCCATAAGTGAGCAGCTTGCTTTGCTTGCCGAAAAGCAGCTTGGCGGTCCGGTTGGTGATCTGGCACAATTCAGTCAGAATTATATCGATACATTATCTCTGTCATACAACGCCGGTTTTGCCATTGCAGCAGCAAGTATGATACTCTCCTTCCTGATTTTTATCGGATTCCGCAAATATTATAAATCGGCAGATATTACCGAACATCAAAAATCCAGAGACGAAACCCTGAGGAACCAGCTTATCATTTTAAAACCTGAAGAGCAACGTGCGCGACTTATTGCACTTTTCCTGGTATTTTCCGTCGTAATGTTCTTCTGGATGGCTTTCCATCAGAACGGATTTACACTTTCAATATTTGCACGTGACTATACTGCAAACAGTGTAACCAATTTCACCTATATCTTCTTTGATCTGGCTGCATTCCTGCCCTTTTTGGCTGCGCTGATCGGACTGATCATGCTTCTGAGCAAAAGAATAAAAGATAAATTCAGAATTCTTGGTGCGGTCCTTCTAATAGCCGGAGCAACAATTTGCTATCTCGTATATTCGGGTTATAACAAGGAGATGCCGATTGCTCCCCAGATGTTCCAGCACTTTAACCCCATTTTCATAGTATTCATGACACCTGTTATTGTATCTCTGTTTAATTATTTAAGGAACAAAGGAAATGAACCTTCATCTCCTAAAAAGATCGGGGTCGGAATGATCCTTACAGCTGTCGGCTTTATGATAATGGTAGGTGCATCATTCAGCCTGCTGTCTCCCCGGGAACTCGGGGGAGGCGTATCTGATGTCTTAAGGTCGCCTTACTGGCTTATAGGGACATACTTCACATTAACAATAGCAGAATTATTCCTGAGCCCTATAGGAATTTCATTTGTATCGAAAGTAGCGCCTCCTAAATATAAAGGAGTTGCACAGGGTGGGTGGCTGGCTGCAACCGCAATTGGAAATCTCATGGCAGGACTTATAGGTTATTTCTGGAACAGAATCGAATTATGGCAGTTCTTCCTTATACTTGTCGTAATGTGTATGTTGTCGGCAACATTTATATTCAGCGTATTAAAACGGCTGGAACGGGCAACGGACGGCTCCTGACCGGTAGTTCACGATGAGCCATATCCCAGTCGCAATGAGCTTGGCCTGCAGGTAAAAAATCTACTGAAATTTTTTTTACTCCACTTTTACATGCAGGTGCCCTATTGCGGGAAATCCAAACTGATTTATCCTTTCGACCCGAACAACATAATGACCAGGTTTTGAGAAAGTATGGACTGTTTCAGCATATTTCTCCTTATTTTGGGTTTTAGGATTCACAATCCCGGAATTTACAGTTACTTCCGGTGTTCCGTCCCCGAAATCCCACACCTCGTTACCTGTTTGGCTTCCAAAAGTACGTACCAGGAAAGTTACGGACTCACCAGCCTTAACATCCAGTGAAGGATGAAACGCAGCATGTATTGTCGGGATCTGCTTCCCGGGATTATCCCGGTCGAACACCTGGACAATGGCAAAATCATAATCCACATTACCATTGGAATCGGTCGCCTTAAGCACTTCACTGTATTCGCCAGCCTTTTCATAACTTCTGCTCTGAACAGGACCGGCAGCTGTAGTTCCATCCGTAAAGGTCCATTCATATGAAACAATATCTCCCGCCAGTCCGACTGACTTAGTTCCGTCGAACCTGATTTCCTGTCCCGTCCATGCAATATTTTTGGGTCTTGCAATAGCTTTTATTTTTGGTTTATATTTACGCACATATGCTTCCCAGAGGTAGGGCCAGGCATCTTCCGTTTCCCATAAACCAGTGTCTTTATTTTTCCTGTGCACTCCAAAATGGAGATGCACCCAACCCCCGCTTCCGCCCTGTTTGCCCATGTATCCGATCATCTGCTCAATAGATACTTTTGCACCCGGAACAATTTCCGGCTCAACACTGTCAAGGTGACTATACCGGTAATACCAGCCGCGGCCGTCAACTATCCAGACAACATCAGGCCTGACATCCCCAGGAAGATCTTCATATCCTTTGAGCACCTCATTTTTGGCAGAGACTACTAATCCGCCGGTTGCAGAAATAATTTCATCCAATCCCTCAGCGCCACCGAAATCATGTGTTGCATGGTAGCCTGGAGGAGTGCTATTCAGATTTTCAGCCCATCCCAGGCCGGCAAGTTCATTTTGCGACTGGCTCCTGCTTGCAAGCAATGAATGTTTTACCGGGAAGGCAAAAGTGCCGGGCTGAATATAAGGCGAATCTTCAGGCCATAGCCTTATACGTGCATCCTTTTTAAGAATTCCGTCGTGCCTGTAATAACCGGATACCGTATATTCTTTTATCACCGGGCAATCGATCTTCACATTTCCTGCTTTGACCGGCAAATGATAATTACCCGAACCAATAGTGATCTCTTCCCCGTCAACTTCCAGCTTTACCCTGGCTTCCCGTACCGCGCCACGAACACTGTCGCGTTCCGGTATTGTTTCCAGAAGTGTCACCTCGACTATCTTACCATTTGGCAAAATAATATTTTCTGACTCGCCCGCATTAAGTTCGACTACAACATTTAACCGGCCGGATTCCTGCGAATATGAATTTATTGAAATTGCAAAACACAAAAATACTACTCCCGAAACTACTCCAAATAATTTTGACATGATTATCCTGTTTACAAATCTGTTATGGATCCCTAATTTCTTAATATTTTTCATTATAAACAATACCCTCCGTCTTGTTCTTTTATAAATAAACCACCAGGGAAAACAGTCTGGAAAAAAATACAGATGCTTAAATTGAATTAACCTTCTCTGGGAAGTTCAGCACAAAAGAAATCATGAGCCTTAAAATATTCATTTTTTATCAAATATTTTAAAAATTTTGTATTATTTTTGAATTATAGAAACAGCGGTTTCGGAAATGAATGTTTCGGAAATGGTTATTTCTATAAATAAATTTTAATCAATCATATATTTAATATCAACCAAATTAACATAACATGAAGTTCTATGATAGAGAAAAGGAAATAAAACGGTTAAAAGAAATACAAAGAAAGTCATTAAGCAATGCACAATTTACTGTTATGACTGGACGGAGACGTATTGGAAAAACACATTTATTATTAAATGCAGTAAAAGAAAATCCGACTCTTTATTTTTTTGTGGCCAGAAAAGCAGAAAGTTTTTTATGCCAGGATTTTCAAAAAGAGATAAAAGATAAACTGGAAATGCCGGTCATAGGAAAGGCCAGCAGTTTTGGAGAATTATTCGAAGAACTGATGGAATATTCAAAAAAAATTCCCTTCAATCTTATTATCGATGAATTTCAGGAATTCTACCATGTTGCACCTTCAGTTTACAGTGAGATACAACATTTCTGGGATATAAATAAAAATGAAAGCAAAATCAATTTAATTGTTTGTGGCTCGATTCATTCTTTAATGCATACAATTTTTGAAAATTCAAAAGAACCTCTTTTGGGCCGTGCAACACAAATGATGAAAATCAAGCCCTTTGAAACAAATGTAATAAAAAAAATCCTGAATGAGCATAATCCGTCATGTAACCCTGAGGACATTCTTGCCCATTATTCCTTTACGGGCGGTGTAGCCAAATATATTCAATTATTAATAGATGGTGAGGCATATACAAAACAAGACATGATTGATCTGATGATCAGAGAGGATTCACCTTTTCTGCAGGAAGGTAAAAGTATGCTAATAGAGGAATTCGGCAAGGAATATGCTATTTATTTCACTATTTTATCAGCAATTGCCCAGGGAGAAAATACCAGAGCAAAAATTCAGGCATTGGTAAAACGTGAAGTCGGGGGCTATTTGACAAAAATGGAACGGGATTATAATCTCATATCAAAAACAACTCCCATTTTTGCAAAAGCAAAAACCAAAAATGTTCGTTATATATTAGACGATAATTTCTTAACTTTCTGGTTCCGGTTTATATACAAGTACAGTCATATTATTGAAATAGCTGGATTTGATAAATTGAAGAAAATTATCGACAGAGATTATTCAACTTTTAGCGGAAAAATACTGGAGCGTTATTTCAGGATGAAGCTTACTGAAGAAAAAAGATTTACTCGCATTGGCAGTTACTGGGACAGAAAAGGGGAAACTGAAATTGATCTGATAGCCGTAAATGAACTCGAAAATTACGCTGAATTTATCGAAGTAAAGCGAAATCCGGCACAGATAAATATGGAAAAACTCCGGAAAAAAAGTTATGCCTTCATGCGAGCCACGGGAGAACTTAGGGATTATGACATTATTTACCGGGGATTATCCATGAAGGATATGTAATGATTTATAATTACTAAACAGGTATTAATTGTATTTAACTTTAAAACCAAATATTATGTATTACACTCTTTCAAAACCCGAGAAGAAAATAGCCCGGGCTGTCATGGACAAAGGTCTCGAAAACCATTATATAAGAAGTTTATCAGAGGCTGAAGCAATAATAAAAAAATGGCGTGAGGGCGGATTCAAGAATACCAGGGATGCTTATATGAAGCTTTACAAATCTATTGAAAAAAACGATGATAATATCGGACTAATCTATAATGACAAAGGGGGATCACGATGGGTCGAAGTAATGGCCTGGCAACTCCACCAGGGAGTAATAACCCTTGAAGATCTCAAGGATTTTGACGATAAGTTGCGAAATACTATTATAGACTGGAGCGGAATATAATTTCCCACAAACTGTATAATAAGCATATTCAGGCAAGTTTATTATTTTCCAAAGGATTACAAATAATATTTTTACAACATCCTGAACAATTTCATAATCTAAAAATTATTTAATGGTATCATTGAAGAAAGTATCTTGTGGTATTACTTTTACCTTATTGATATTACATTTTTTTATAGATTTGTATTATAAAATGAAACGAGCATAATAATTATTAATACAAAAGATGATTATTAAAATGCGAGTTATATATGATATCTTTGAAAACAAACAATTTTAATCGTACGAAAATTTATGAAATCAATCACAATAAATTTTAAAAATGACAGGCTGGCGGATAAGGTTTTAGGATTACTTGAATTTTTAAAAAATGAAGGACTTGAAATTGTTAATCAAGAGGATATGGATGACCTGAAACTCTTAAAATCTACAAGAAATGAGGAATCTGTTCCTTTTGAAGAATATTTAAAAAATGAACATTAAGATTCGAAAATCTGCTATAAAAGATTTAAAAAAGATATTGCCCAGACAAAAGCAAAAAATTCATCTGAAAATATTAGGATTAAAAAAATTCCCCAATGTCAATAATATAAAAAAACTCACAAATTTTGAGCCTGCTTATCGCTTAAGAGTAGGTAATTATAGAATCTTATTTGATGTTTTTGACAATTATGTTGAAATTGGAAGGGTATTATTGCGAAAAAAAAGTTATAAAAAAAATAAATAGCCGCTGATCGGCATATGAAGTATATTTACTAGAAAATGCCTTTGCCCTGTAAAAAAATATCCCGGCAATCGTGAATAAACGCCATTTACCGGGGACTATCGCTGAATGATTTGTAAAGCTGATTAATTATGGATTTACAAAAGTTATCAGAGAAATGCCGGATGCTCCAGTCAGAGAACAGGAGGTTAAAAGAAAAAATTAAACTGCTTGAAAAGCAAATTAGAAAAGATACAGGGTATGCAATAAACGAAGTTGGGGAAATAATCATAGATTGGAATCAAACTATAAAATCCGATGATGCAAAAGAGGCCACAAAAACCAAAACTATTGATAAACGATCTTCTCCAAATGAAAAAATCCATTTATTCAAGTCGCTTTTCAAAGGACGTGAAGATGTGTTTGCAACCAGATGGGAAAACAGTAAAAAAGGAACATCAGGATATTCACCTGCCTGCAGGAATGAATGGATCCAGGAAATTTGTCAAAAACCGAAAATTAAATGTGCAGTCTGCAAAAACAAAGATTATCTGAAGCTAAACAATAAGATTATTGAAGATCATTTGCGAGGTAAAATAGTTGTTGGAATTTATCCTCTCCTTCCAGAAGAGACCTGCTGGTTTTTAGCAATTGATTTTGACGGGGAAGAATGGCAGAAAGATATTACAACGATAAGAAAAATATGTTCTGAATTTACAATCCCGGTGGCTGTGGAACGCTCCCGTTCGGGAAATGGCGCTCATGCCTGGTTCTTCTTTGAACGGCCTGTTCCTGCCTCAACAGCCAGAAAATTTGGAAGTGCTTTGCTAACTTATACTATGAACCAGCGACCTGAAATCAAATTTAAATCATATGACAGGTTCTTCCCAAATCAGGATACTATGCCCAAAGGTGGCTTCGGGAATCTAATCGCACTACCACTGCAAAAAAAGGAACGGGACAGAAACAACAGTGTTTTTATCGATAAAGATTTCCAGCCTTTCAAGGATCAGTGGGCATTCTTATCTTCTGTTGAGCGCCTGTCGCAAGAAAGTTTAGAATACTTTTCAGGACAGTTATGCCAGGGAAATGAACTAGGGATCCTGAAAATGGATGATGAGGAAGTAGTGCCATCAAAACCTTGGGAAATGAAGAAAAGTGTTCTTCTGAATAATGATTTTCCTAAAGCTATTGAAATTGTAAAAGCCAATATGCTCTACATTCCTAAAAGGGGAATTTCTCCCAAAGCATTGAATCGGATAAAACGGCTGGCTGCCTTTAAAAACCCTGATTTTTATAAAGCTCAGGCCATGCGGTTGTCAACTTTCAATAAACCGAGAATCATTTCATGTGCTGATGAAACGGAGGATCATATTCATTTACCAAGAGGATGTGAAGATGATTTAAAAAATTTACTGAAGAAAGTTGAAGTAAAACCCACCTGGATTGACAAAACCAATCCAGGGAAAAAAATTGATATTAGATTTAACGGTACGCTTAGGGATGAACAACCCTTTGCAGTTGCAAACATGCTGGCATATAAGACAGGCGTGTTGTGCGGCACTACTGCATTTGGTAAAACAATTGCAGCGATTAAACTTATTGCGGAAAAAAAAGTAAACACACTCATTTTGGTTAACAAAGTCAGCCTGGTCAATCAATGGAAAAAAAAGCTTAATGAATTTCTGACTGTTGACAAACCAATAGAAATGAAAAATAAAAGAAGCAAAGAGGGTGAAAATATTTTTGGACAGATTGGTAATGGAAAACAAATCCGCAGTGACATAATCGACATTGCCCTCATGCAATCGTTGTCTAGAATGGGAGAAGTTAAAGAATTTGTAAAAGATTACGGGTTGGTGATTGTGGATGAATGTCACCATGTTCCGGCATTTAGTTTTGAATCAATTCTTAAAAATGTTTCCGCAAAATATGTTTACGGATTAACCGCCACACCATCCCGGAAAGACGGACATCATCCAATCATTTCTATGCATTGTGGTCCAATACGTTATCGAGACGATGCAAAAAAACAGGCAGAAAAGAGGCCTTTTAGCCATTATATTATTCCCCGTTTCACATCTTTCAGGATTAACTCCCTGGCTGAGAAGGAAGAAAAAGAGTGGACGATTCAGGAACTCTATGCTGAAATTGTGAAAAATGAAATCAGAAATCAAATGATTGCGGACGATGTTATAGAATGCCATCAGAAAGGTAAAAACTGCATTGTCCTCACAGAACGGGTAAAGCATGTAAAAATATTATCGGAAATGATACGGAATAATATACCCTGCGTCATTTCAGTTACAGGCGGAATGGGAAATAAAGTTTTACGGGAAACCATGCAGAAAATATCAGAATCGTCCAAAGATAACCCGTTAACCATAGTTGCAACAGGCCGATTTATTGGTGAGGGTTTTGACGAACCGCGGCTAGATACTCTGTTTCTGGCAATGCCCATTTCCTGGAAAGGTACACTTCAGCAATATGCAGGCCGGTTGCACCGGTTGTTCGAAGGAAAAAAGGAGGCGCTTATTTTCGATTACATCGATGTCCGCGTGCGGATGTTTGAACGGATGTACAATAGGAGGCTGACGGGTTACGCTTCCATCGGATATAAAATGAAAGGAGAACTTTTTTCAACGACTCCACAAAAAGAAGAAAACGTGGATATTATTTTCGATAAAAATAATTTCTATCCGGTTTTTTCAAACGATCTATTAAATGCAACACATGAAATACTCATTATAAGCCCCTTTATTACAAAACGAAGGACATTGCAAATCATGCGTGACCTGGAACCCGCCCTTGCAAAAAATGTCAAAGTTATTGTGGTTACCCGTTCTTCTAAGGATTTGGAAAACAAAAATTTAACAGCCTGGACTGAAACAACCAAACAAATGAAAGCCATGGGTATTAGTTTGGTTTACAAACCAAAAATTCATCAAAAATTTGCAATTATCGACCAAAAAACCATTTGGTACGGTAGTATTAATCTTCTCAGCTATGGTAACGCTGAAGAAAGCATGATGCGCATCAAAAACACAAAAATTGCCTTTGAGTTAATAGAGAGTATTGAAAAAATTGCCGGACAGGGAACTGGATAACGATTGTGAATAAAATTGACAGGTAGAAAAACACATTCAGGCAAGGTCAATATTCGCCAAAGGATACCACTGCGTTTTTTCAACAATAGCAGGGACAATTTCCTGTTCTGAACCCAGATTCATGAAGTCAATGATGTGGTTTTCTTTGGGAAAAAGACTATGGCAATATCTTGGAAAAATTGTATCAGGAACAATTCCGATGTAATCAGTTCCGGTAACCATGCGCACGATTTCCTGGGCGTCTCTCAATTCAAATGGTATCCTGTTTTCATATAGGGCCACCGCCATTCTTACAGTTTCCTCCACTCTTACAATACTCGATCCCGCCAAATCGAAAATCCATTTCCCGTTCTTATATATAACATATAATGAAATATGCGTGGAATTCCCACCCCGGCAAATTTCCCATGGATGAGCACCAATCACTCTTCCGCTCTGATACCATTCGGTAAATGCTTCAGGTGAATCCCCGTCAATATCCCTTAATCCGGCATCCCGGCCATCGGCAAAACTCAAATATTTATCCCGGGGCGAAAGCGTATCTGCCTTATTCTTAAAGTAACTATTGGCATCATAACATATTTCACAGATCCTAAAATACAAATTGGCTGTCATTTCCGGCAACATTGGAAATTGGTTTTCTTGCATTTGGATCACTGCCACTTTCAGCTTTTCAATCAATTCATCACCCAATTTTATATCCGGTCTGATGGTTTCGGTACCCACAATTTCCCAAAAATCTTTTCTGCGTATTTTACCCAACCGCTTTGACCATGGCAGATTTTTCTTAATGTATGAATTATACACATTTACATCTTCTTTGAGTTTGCTTGTTTCCTCAACTATCTTTTCCAAAAGCCAGCTGGCAATCCGTTCAAAATATTCCATATTCCAACCTGTTTTGGCATCTTCTTCCTGAAATTCAGTGGCATTTATTTTCCAAAGAAATTTCCCCCCAAAATAGAAATACAAATTATCCTCGAATGCTGCAGTTTGAAATTTGTACCATTTTGTTTCTTCCGGATAATAATATTTCCAGAGTTGTTCAAAATCATCCGGAGTTTCAGCTTCGCCGCTTTCCTTAAATTCTTCGAAATCTCCAAAAGCCTCTATCGGCCCTCTTTCCACTTCCAGCCAGGTTTCCCTTAACTCATCGTCGCCAATGGTTTTTATGCAACTGAAAACAGCATAAATATTTTTTAGTTTTTGATAAATAGCAAGGTTTAACGGAGCAGCATCCCGATTGATAGACTCTGTCAAGGCATCAGTTTCAGGAGCGTAAAGTTGGGTTTTCATTTAACAACAAATTAATATTTTGCAAAATTCATTAATACATTAACCGCATAGAGCGGAACATTTATAAAATCATCCGATTGAATTAAATTTCGTGGCGATAGCCGGAAAATTTTTTCGGGCCTGTATTTATCGGCATAACTCCTTATGCTTTTTAGGTTTCTGTTAGTACCGCTTTTTACTTCCACAGGGTAAATATTTTTATTTGATTCGATAATAAAATCAACCTCGGCTTCACCTCTGGAAGTCCAGTAAAACTGTTTTTCCTGCCCGTAAAATAACAATTCCTGAGCAACAAAATTCTCAATAAATGCCCCGTTAAATTCCTTAAATAATTGATCCGGTTCAATAATTAGATCAGAAGTAATATTAAGCATGGCCCCCAGAAGTCCAACATCATGCAGATAAACCTTGAATTTAGAATAATCAGTATAGGCCGATACAGGTTTCTTCGGGTTAGTCAGGTTATATACCATATTTATCAGTCCGGCTCCCCTCAGCCATTCAGTTGTTTGCTCAAACATAGTAGACCGGCCCCCTTTTCTGATTTCAGAGTATTTAAACTTTTTATTCTCCTTTGCCAATTGACCGGGAATGGAGTTCCAAAATTCCATTGTTTTTATGGCCTGACTTTTAGTTGCATATTTTGAAAAATCTCTTTGGTATGCCTTTAATATTTCTTTCTGAAGCACCCTGACCATTTCAATATTTTTATTCTCCGTATAATTCCCGACAACCTCAGGCATACCTCCCAAATAAAGGTATAATTTTACCAGATCGAGTAATTTGCTATGCATTATTTCAGGCAAGGTATTGGCAGAAGTTATTTTGCTTAGTCGCTCTTCAAGCAAATCTTCATCGGATACTTTTAAAAATTCCATGAATGACATAGGGTATAAATTCATAAAATTTACTTTTCCAACCGGAAAGCTGTTCTCTTTCCCGACACTCACCCCCAGCAGGGAACCTGCTGCAATAATATGGAATTCAGGAGCCTGCTCACAAAAATATTTCAAACTGGTTAATGCCCGCGGTGCTGCCTGAATTTCATCAAAAAAAAGCAGCGTACCCTCCGCAATAATTTTTTTCCCGAGATATAAACTAATATTGTCTATAATGATTTCAGGAGTTAATGATTTTTCAAAAAGGGTCTGTAATTTTTTATCCTGCTCAAAATTCAGGGAAATAAAATTAGAATATTCTTTTCCCCCGAATTCCTTAATAAGGTATGTTTTGCCCACCTGCCGGGCTCCCTGAACTAAGAGTGGTTTTCTGTTCGTACTTTTTTTCCAGTCAGCAAGATATTTGTATGCAATTCTTTTCATAAATTATTCTTTGGAAAAGTGTTGCAAATATAAAAAAATATCCTGGTAAAAGTGTAAATAATGTAAAAATTTATCTTGCTAAAAATGTAAATAATGTGAGAAATTATCTTGCTAAAAGTGTAAAAAATATAAAAATTTATCCTTGTATAAGTGTCAATCTTACTCAAAAAAACTTTCCATTAATTCCTTAACCGTCCCTTCAAACTTTGCCCATTGCAGGTCGCCGCCTTTTCTCTGTATGCCACCTGTAAAATAAACTATTACCTCTCCCTTATAATATGTCAGGGAAGGATCTGTAGCATTTATCTCATGAACTTCAGGAGAATGAAGGGGAATATTCTTATGACCCGGATCAAATGTAACGAACGGCCGGTCTTCAGGTGCATCCTCCCAGTTAATGAGATCGCGTGAACGTGCAATTCGTGTCTCCCAGCCATCAGGTAATCTTTCAGCATACAGCAGGTAATACCATCCGGCTTCATATATAACCGCTGGCCCGCCTGTATATTTATCTTTGCCATAACAGGCATTCTCAATAACATGATCATTCCAGTTATCGGTAAGATTTTTTATTCGTCCGAAGCACATAGTGAATGGCCTTCCTATACCATTTGTTTCCCACTGGAAAACAAAACCATTATCATCCCTTGCCAGTGACACATTAAAGATGTCCCCTGCAGGACTGTCAAATACCTTTACCGGCAACGACCAGTTCTTAATATCCTCCGACCAGGTCATTTCAACGAACTGACGA
>CAZIOB010000138.1:0-16378 GCA_964540755.1 uncultured Prolixibacteraceae bacterium
GACTGGATCAATAAAGGGCCGATGTCAGAGATGTGGAGCAAACTCAAACCAATGCCTTATATTAATATGGAACCTAATTATGAAGAGATACGTTTCAGAATTACAGCAAAAGATGTCCGGAACGCCAGCTATTGGAGTATATTTGCTACTCCCATAGCAGGGGTTACTTATGGTGCTAACGGGATATGGCCATGGCTGGCGCCTGGTGAGAAAATTTTAAATCATAATGATAAAGGGGGTGTAACAGGATGGCGAAAGAGTCTGGATTTCGATGGGAGTATTCAAATGGGTTATCTGGCTACTTTTGTTAAGCAGTTCAAATGGTGGAATCTTTACCCGGCCAATGAACTTTTGTCAGATCAGCCAGGCGAAGAGATATTTAATCATTGGATATCAGTTGTGAGAAGTCCCGGTTATGAGATTATTATTGCTTACATACCAGAAAAATCGGATGTAAAATTATTTAATTCCAGGGACTATGAATATACAGCGCAGTGGTTTGATCCTGTTACTAATGAGTGGTCGCCGGCCAAAATTAGTCATGCGGATGAATCAATTCATTTCAGTCATGATTTTAACAATGATATGCTTATAGTTTTAAAAAGAAACGATAATTAATTACTATGCTTTTTCTGTAAATAAATTGCAGTATTTTTGGAGACAGTCAGCAGACGCAATTAATAATATCAAATAACTATGAAGAAGAATTATCATCTACTACTATTTATTTTGTTAATATTTTCAATACCCGACACATTAGATGCTGAAGTACCGGATAAACCAAATATCGTTTTCATTTTTGCCGATGATATGGGATACGGGGATGTTTCGGTTAATAATCATTTTGCCAGGACTTCCACGCCGGCAATCGATAAACTGGCAGAAGAGGGATGAAAGGAGATGCCTGGGACGGAGGACATCATATCCCTCTTATCATTAAATGGTCTGGCAAGATCAAAGAAGGGCAAGTTTATGATAAAACAGTGGGGCTTATTGATTTTTATTCCACTTTGGCTGACTTAACCGGAACTAAGTTATCTGATAAAACTGCAGAAGACAGCTTTAGTTTTTTGAAGGTATTAAATGGTGATTTGGAAAATCCTGTCAGGGATCATCTTATCTACCTGTCATCAAGCGGACGGCTGGCAATAAAAAAAGGGGACTGGAAGTATGTTGAGGGACTGGGTTCCGGGGGGTTTTCCGTTCCTTCAAAACTTCCTCCGGTTAAAAACGGACCAACAGGACAGCTTTATAATATGAAAGATGATCCTCTGGAAAGTAATAATCTTTTCTTGCATAAGCCAGACATTGTGAATGATTTGACATCATTAATGGAAGAATTGGTGGACAGAGGTTACAGTCGAAATGTCAGATAATTATTAAAAATTCCTTGATCAGTTGGATTCTATAAGCCATTCACATAATTATGTTTTAGATTGTAAACGAATTTTATTTTTCTTACCCGAAAAATGAGTTCATTATAAAAAATGAAAGGCTGCGAAGCATATTTATTGGTGTCCAGACACAACATTTATTGTTGATAAGTTTCTGATTGATTTTTATCTTAATAAATGAGATAGAAGTTGGCATTTTATAATTTAGTGACTGAAAAAATAAAATTGTCAATGAATAGAATTAAAGAAGTACTTGACGAAAAAGGAATAAAACAGACCTGGTTAGCTGATAAATTGGGTAAGAGCTACAATATGGTTAATTCTTATGTGCAAAACAGGCAACAACCAAGACTTGAAGTGCTTTACGAAATTGCCCGGATATTGGATGTCGAGGTTAAAGATTTACTGCTCGAAATTAGAAAAGAAAAATAAATATGGTCAATGAGAATTCTGCCCTTGAGCAGCTCAAAAGTTTTCTTAATGAGTTATTTCAGTTCGATTCACAAGATTTGGATTTTGGTGTTTATAAAATTCTGCATTATAAACGCAAAGAAATAAAGAATTTTATAGATAAGCTTTTAGTTGACAAGGTAAAGGAGCAATTGCAAACACTTACTACCGAAGAAGGGAAAAGAGCTATGCAGCAATTGAGGGATTTGGAGAAAGACGAATTTATACAGGGCTGGTTAAAGGCAACTGATGAGGAACGTAAAATTGGAGAAAAAATGGCTGGTTCAAAGGTTGCCGAATATCGAAAAGTAAAAACCTTGGTTGATGAGATACGGATTGCCGAAGGAACCGAAAATCATATTTACAACCACCTTACTCTTTTCTTTTCGCGGTATTATGATAAAGGGGATTTTATCAGCAAGCGCCGTTTCGGGAAAAACGAGAAGTATATTGTCCCATATAATGGAGAAGAAACTCATTTTTATTGGGCAAACCACGACCAGTATTACATCAAATCTTCTGAAACATTTCAGCAGTACGCCTTTAAAATAACTACCCAACAAGACAATATGGCGGTTAATTTTAAACTTACTTCTGCACAGGTTGAACAAGGCAATGTAAAGGCGGATGAACCCAATTTCTTTATTCTTTCTGAAAAAGAAGCCGAAATTGGAGAAAAGGAAACAAACTTCTTTTTTGAGTACAGACCACTTACCGATGATGAAAAGAAAACTTTCAAAGGCAACAATAAACAGGATGTTCTCGATGACAGGGCATTTGAAACCTTGAAAAGCAAATATGGAAAAGAAGTTAACCTAGCGAAACTTTGGGAAACAGATAAAGACAATAAAGCACTTTTACTGAAAAAACTTAACCACTACACCCGGAAAAATAAATATGACTTTTTTATCCATAAAAATCTGAAAGGATTTTTACAGCGTGAACTGGACTATTACATAAAATCGGAACTGATAAATGTGGACGACCTGTATGTTACTGATGTGAATTCTTATTTTGACCGGTTAAAGCATAATGTAAAAACCATTAAAGTTTTTAAAAATATTGCCGATACTATTATAGAATTTGTGAGCCAGATCGAAAATTTCCAGAAAAAATTGTGGGAGAAAAAGAAATTTGTGTTGAGCACCGAATGGGTAATTACCATTGACCGATTGGTAGAATATATTGGCGAAGAAGCCGCCAAACCTATTTTGAAAGAAGTA
This sequence comes from uncultured Prolixibacteraceae bacterium, assembly GCA_964540755.1. Classification (GTDB taxonomy): domain Bacteria; phylum Bacteroidota; class Bacteroidia; order Bacteroidales; family Prolixibacteraceae; genus JAAYJR01. Next base: position 3,068 of record CAZIOB010000138.1, read on the forward strand.
ATTAAGAATGAAAAGCAGATAGCTGAATGGAAAGAGTTGTTTGGGGAGGAAAACGTACCAAATAAACTTTCGATTGACACTTTAAAAGCAGATTTACATAGTTGGCGGAAGCTACCGATAGATACAGTGCTTTTTTCTGAAGATTTTAAAATTGAATTACTGAATAAATTATCGGAAAATATTGAGTTGGAAAAAGTTATTAATGGTTTTGTTATTAATTCTGATAATTACCATGGAATTCAAATTTTTGAGGATAAATTCTATAAGGAGATTAATTGTATATATATCGACCCTCCTTACAATGCAAAATCAAGTGAAATAATTTATAAGAACACATTCAAGCATAGTTCATGGATGACTTTAATGGAAAACAGATTGGAAATAGCCAATAACCTTTTAAATGTCTATGATAGCTCTATAATTGTTGCAATTGATGAAAATGAACAGGAAAACTTAGGACATGTATTATCTAAAATCTTTCCAGAAAAAGAAAAAACTTGTGTTTCGGTAATCCATAATCCAGGGGGTATTCAAGGAAATAATTTTTCATACACACATGAATTTGCTTATTTTCTTTTTCCAGGTGAAAAAGAATACATATCAAAAATACAAAGAGATTTTTCAAATAAAACGCCATTAAGGGATTGGGGTGGAGAGGAAAGTAAAAGAGAAAGTTCAAGGAATTGTTTCTATCCAATAATAGTAAATGAGAATTTAGAAATCGTTGGATTTGGAGATATATCAGATGAAGATTTTCACCCGGAAAATTCTGTAGTTGAAAAAAATAATAATTATTTTATATATCCAATTGATAGTTCTGGAATAGAAAGAAAATGGAGGAATGCAAGAAATACTGTTGAATCAATATTCGATGAGCTTAAGTGTGAAAAAACTGATGGAGTTATAACTATCTATAGATATAAATCCCTATATAGATATAAAACAGTATGGGATAATAAAAAATATAACGCCAATGTCTATGGCTCAAAGATATTAAATGACATCCTTCCTAATAAATTTTCATATCCCAAATCCATATTCACTGTTAAAGATTCATTAAATGCTGTTATTAAAAAAAATAAAAATGCATATTGTTTAGACTTTTTTGCGGGCTCAGGTACAACTTTTCATTCTAATACTCTATTAAATAACGATGATGATGGTAATAGAAAGTGTATTTTAGTAGAACAAGGTAAATATACATATACAGTAATTATTCCCCGCATCAAAAAAATAGCCTACACCTTCGATTGGAAAGACGGCAAACCCAAAAACGGCAGTATGAACGGCCTCGGCGTATTCTTTAAATACCAACGTCTGGAACAATACGAAGAGGCTTTAGAAAACATTGCTTTTACAGCAAACAAAGACGCGCAGCAGCAAGCTTTGGAATTTGACCAGTATATACCCAAATACATGCTGGAGTTCGAAACGAAAAACAGCCAGACACTGGTAAACACCGAAGCCATGAAAAATCCCTGGGATTACAAACTGAAAGTATGGGATGGCTTTACTTACGATACCGAACAGGCGGTTGATTTGGTCGAAACTTTTAATTACCTGATTGGCCTGCACATGCAAAAATGCATTACCAAAGAAATCAATGGTAATATATACCAGTTTGTTTACGGCCATAACAATGCCAATAAAAATATACTGGCGATTTGGCGCAGCGTAAAAGACTGGGAAATTGAAGATTATAAAGCAGATAGCGAAGCATTGAAAGAGGAGTTGAAAAATTACACTTATGATTTGCTTTATATAAATGAACAGGCACATATAGAAGGTTATCAGCCCATTGAAGAAGTATTTAAAAACAAAATGTTACCGTAATCATGCAGCTAAATAAACAATTAATATTATTCCACTATATCCTCAGGCAGTTTGGTTATGAAACTTTTGAAGAATTACGCGATGATTTCAGTAATAAAGAAGCAGGAACAAGCTCTACAGGCTATACGTTTTTTGCTGCTTTGGTGATGTCAAATCCAAAGAAAAAAATAATGGATAACCTGATACAGCAATATGATGAAGCCATTCAGGACTATGAAAAAAAATTGCGGGAGAACCGTGCTGAACCTTTCTTCTCTTTTAAATACTTCCAGTGGGTTTCACTGTTATTTACCGAGTACTTTTTTGACTTATACAGCAATCAAAAAGAATTCCTTATTCAACAATTAAATTTATTAATAGAATCTGATGCGGATTTTAAAGACATTGATCCTTTTACCGGAAATGATTTGAAAAAACTGGCTTACTGGATGGCAACAGGTAGTGGAAAAACTCTGATAATGCATTGCAATTATTGGCAAATTACCAAATACTTAAGAGAATGGGAAAATGTCATCCTGATCACACCGAATGAAGGATTAAGCCGCCAGCATTACGAGAATTTCGCGGAAAGCGGGATTGATGCAAAACTGTATTCAGGAAGCGAGGAAAGCCTGAAAACAAAAGAAGGCGAAGTACTGATTATAGAAATCACCAAGCTTGTGAAAGAGAAAGAGGGTGAAGGTGTAAGCGTTGATGTTGATTATTTTTCAGAATCAAAAAACCTGGTTTTCATTGATGAAGGACATAAAGGTTCAAAATCGGAAGAACAAACATGGAAAAACCTTCGTCAGCATTTAACCAGGGGTGAAGGTTCTTTTACTTTTGAATATTCTGCTACCTTCGGTCAGGTTATTACCACAAAAAATAAGTTTCTTTTTAATGAATATGCTAAATCTATAATATTCGATTATTCTTATCGTCATTTTTATGTCGACGGATACGGAAAAGATTTCAGCGTGTTTAATCTGGATGAAGCAAACCATTACAGCGAAGAGCAGAATATACTTTTGCTAACCGGAAGTTTATTAGGTTATTACGAACAAATGGTTTTATTCGGGCAATACCGGGATGATTTGTGCCAATACAATATTGAAAAACCGCTTTGGGTATTTGCAGGCAGCAGGGTTATTAGTTCAAATGGTAGTCTGAGTAAGGGCGACAAACAAAATATTTCTGATGTAACCAGGATTGTAAATTTCTTTAAATTTGTGCTTTCTTCTCCTCAAAAATTACAACGATTAATAGACAAAATACTCTCTGAACAATCCGACCTGAGAGATAAAAATGGTGATGACATTTTTAAATACCGGTTTCAATATCTAAAAGAAAACAAGCTTATCGCAGAAGATGTTTTGAATAAGGTTTTTAATGGAATTGGCAGTCTTGAAGCTTATCAGGTAAAACAAGCCGAAGGTGAGATTGCTTTAAAAACAAAAACCAGCGATAATTATTTTGGAGTCATTAACATTGGCGATGTTTCCAAGTATGCGAAAACACTGGAAAAAGACACCGATGGTGAGTTAAGTATTCAGGATGACAATTTTACGAAATCATTATTCCAGTCTATATCTGAAACAAATTCTGCAATAAATATATTAATAGGTTCAAAAAAATTCATCGAAGGATGGAATTCATGGCGTGTTTCCAGTATGGGATTAATGAATATGGGTAAAAACGAGGGAGCCCAAATTATCCAATTGTTTGGACGGGGTGTCCGGTTAAAAGGGAAAAATTTTTCACTTAAGCGTGAGGAATCAAATGCGCCTTATTACCTTAGAACATTGCAAAGCATTTCAATAATGGGTCTTAATGCTTCCTACATGAACCGCTTTTTAGTTGAAATTGAAAATGAAGTACCTGAATACACAGAATTTCCTATTGAAATTAAACTTAATAGAGAAGAAAAGTGGAATGGACATATAATGACTTTTCAAAAACAAGCTGATAAAAACTTTAAAGATGAAATTATTGAATTGAAATATAACAGTCATATTGCTAAACGGATTACAATAGATTTGCGAAGTAAGGTAAGCGTTGCCGAGAGTGGATTTAATTCTCATGTTGCCGAAGATACAAAAACATATTACGAGAATTTCCTTAAACATTACATAAGTTTCATAGATATTAATGCTTTGGTAATGGAAGCCAACCGATACAAGTTAATAAAAGGCTACAGCAATCTAATTATTAATTTTTCGGCTATTCCGGAACTAATCAATGATAGCAACTTTAATTTGTATAGTCATAAAGAGCAATTTGGGATAAATGAGGCAATTTCGGGCGAATTACAGACAGTGGCTGTAAGCCTTGTTAAGGATTATATCAATAAATATTATGCCAATAAAGAAAAAGAATTTTATTCCAGGTATTTAACTTATGATATGTTAGCCCGCGAAACTCACGCGGAAATGTTTCCGGAATCGCATAAAATGATTGTAAAAGTACCAAGGAAACATGAGGCATTTATCAGGGAATTGGAAAAGAGTATTAAAGAAATTTATAATAATGATACTAAAATCCTTCCATCAATACATTTTGACAAGCATTTGTATTCACCCATAGCATCAATAGCCGAAGGTAAAAAATATAAGGAAATTAAAACAGTTCCAGCCCGGCTGAATAAAGGAGAAAGAGATTTTCTGAAGCATTTAAGAGAGTTCGCAAAAGAAACTAAATTTTTTGATGGTAAAGAGTTGTTTGTACTGAGAAATTTATCAGTCAAAGGAATTGGTTTTTTTATGGAAAGTTCATCGTTTTATCCTGATTTTATCTTGTGGGTAGTTGACAGTAACAAGCAACACATTTATTTCCTTGATCCAAAAGGTATTTTATTGGGAGATAACCATTTCAATAACTCTAAAATATTATGGTGCAAGGATTCAGCTCCTGAATTAGGTCGAAAAATCCAACAAGAATTAAATAAAGATAAAAAAGGAATTTCAGTTTCCGTATCAGCATTTATTCTCTCTGATACTTCGTTTAACGAAGTAAGAGACAGGTGGGGTGAAGGTACCGGCACCACAAAAGAGAATTTTGCAAATAATAATGTCCTGTTCATTGAAAACAATAAAGATTATCTGATGAAGATTTTTAAAAATATTGAAGAATGATAGCCGGTTATAAATTAATTCTTCTAAAACATAAGTAAATGACTTTTTCAACAGCCAATATTTTGAATTAAAATAAAACGACTATGAAACTAAAAACAAATTTATTGATCATCCTGACCGGAACTTTCATTTTGGGAATTTTTCTTTTCCAGGGATGTGGCAAAACCGGAAAGCAGGTTGAGGAAAAACAGTATGAAGCAACATGGGAGTCTCTTAAGTCTCACCCTCTTCCAAAATGGTTTGATGATGCCAAATTCGGTATTTTTATTCATTGGGGCGTCTATTCTGTCCCTGCATATGAAACAGAATGGTATCCACGATATATGTACATGGAGGGTCATGATATTTATAAACATCATATGGAACAATATGGTCCACCGTGGGAGTTCGGATATAAAGATTTTGTGCCTCAGTTCACTGCTGAAAAGTGGGATCCGGAACAGTGGGCCAGTTTATTTAAAAAGGCCGGGGCAAGATATGTGGTGCCTGTGGGAGAGCATCATGACGGATTTGCTATGTGGAACAGCGATCTTACGGAATGGGATGCAATGGATAAAGGTCCGCACCGTGACCTCATCGGCGAACTTGGTGAGGCTGTGCGTAAGCTGGGAATGAAATATGCCCCCTCATATCACAGAGCCCAACTCTGGAAACATTACAATACTTCATATGGACTGGATCATAAATGTGATACGCAGGATCCGGAGTTTGCCGGACCGGGGAAAATATATCCGGAACCACATGAACCGGGAGCAATGCAAAGTGAAGCATTTTTGAAAGAATGGGAAGATCGCTGGAGAGAGATCCAGGAAAAGTACCGTCCTGATCTGGCCTGGTTCGATTTCGGCTGGGGAGATACTGTTTTTCATCCTTATATGAAAAGAATGATGGCTGATTATTACAACACAGCCAGGGAATGGGGGAAAGAAGTTGTTTTCAATAATAAGACGATCAGGAGAGAGCCGATGGCGCCGCCGGAAGTTGGGGATTTCATAGAACTGGATCATATGAAGATGGATTCGATTAATAAGCGAAAATGGCAGTGTCCGACTTATATGGGAGGCGGATCCTGGGCTTATAACAGAGAGGCTGTTGCAGAGGATTTTAAATCGGCTGATCAGTTGATCGATGAATTTGTGGATATCGTGAGTAAGAACGGAAATCTTTTGCTTAATGTGGGGCCGAAAGCTGATGGTACGATACCACAGATCATGGTCGACAGGCTGGTAAGTATTGGTGAATGGCTCCGGATAAATGGTGAAGCTATTTTTGATACACGTTACTGGAAGACATACGGGGAAGGGAATGTCCGTTTTACGAAGAAAGGGGATAAGACAATATATGCCATCGCAATGGAATGGCCGGAAGAGGAGCTTATCCTGAAATCATTCAGCAATCTTAAAAAATCACAGATCAGATCGGTTTCCTTGCTTGGAACGGATGATCCCCTGACATGGGCTCTGTCGGAAGAAGGATTAAAAATTCAGTGTCCGGAGGAAAAGCCTTGTAATCATGCTTATAGTTTCAGGATAGAACTGAAATAATCTTTACTGATAATAATCCCATGATGCTTCGCGCTGTTTTGCGATCTTTTCCCACTTAGGCACAACGGTTTTCAGGAATTCCTTCTTTTCGGCTCTTAGCTTCTCTATATCAAGGCCAATGAATTTCTGGGCTTTGGCTTTTGTTGAAATATCGGGGTAGGGGATTTCCTCGTTGAATCCCAGGGCTGCCAGCCTCCGGGCAAGTTTTATGCGTGCGTCCTGAGCGATGGCAATGCCGCTTGCCAATGTTCTGCTTATTTCCACAGGTGAGTGGAATGAGGCTCCATGGCTTGCCATTGCATAGTCCCAGCGCCACTGAGCATGACGTATGTCCTGAAGAATATCCTCCATCTGTTCTTTTTTAGCTCCCAGCTCCCAGGCTTTTTGTGCTTCCACGTGGGCACTGACCAGCAACTTTTCCAGTTTAATGCGTGATTCAATGATTTTATCCTGACGGTCATATACGTCTTGTACTAACCGGTCAGTCTCCTCCCTGTGGCATACCTGGCAGGAATTAGCAATATTGTTCAGCGGTGACTGCATTTTATGGTCTGTGAATTTTTGTCCTCCTTCACTCACATATGGCATGTGACAATCAGCACAGGCAACGCCTCTTATGGCATGAATGCCTGTCATATATACCTCGTATCCCGGGTGCTGGGCTTTAAGCATCGGGGCCTTGCTGAGAGCATGAGCCCAGTCGCTGAACTCCATATTATCGTAATACTCTTCCATGTTTTCGGCCGTAAATCCGTTATCCCATGGATAAACCAGATATTCAGCGCCTTCAACAATATCTTTACTGAAATAGTATTCAACGTGACACTGGGCGCATACCAGACTCCTCATCTCCTGGTAACTTGCTTTTGTAATATCTTTTCCTCTTCTTTCAAACGCTTCTATAAGTGCCGGCCTTGATATACTTAAGTTCGCAGTCTTTTCATCATGGCAGTCTGCACATCCTATAAAATTTTTTATTTCAGGGCCAAGTCGTGCCCATTTACCGGTATAGAACTGAGCAGGCCCTGTTTCGCTCATCAGACGCGGCACATCAGGACTTTTACACGTCCAGCAGGTAGTGGGCATAGGTCCTTCGTCAGGTTTTCCCGGACCGCCGGTCCTCAATGTTTCGTATATATCTGTAATTGAGTAATAATGACCCCGTGCCTGTGTGTAATCCTTTGAGAAACTATAGCCTGCCCAAAGAACTACCATAGCCGGATATTCCTCAAGCATGTCGATCATTGCATTACCATTATATTTACTGCGGAATGAAGTGTCGGAAGTCCTGTAGTATGACTGGAATTGCTGAGGGAAGTTTTGTCCCCAGATTTCGTTCCTTGGTTCGTAAGGTTTTATATCAACCTCCGGTATATTTACAAAAACTGCCTCCAAACGGCGTTCCGTAATGGATGAAGCTAAAAGCCCAAGTGCAAATACAATTGCAATTGTAGCAATAAACAGTACCCATGCCATCCAGGGACGTTTTTTAAATAAATTTGTTTTGTTATCCATAATAAATTTTAATTGATTAAACTTTCTCTCAGCCATTCCGGTAAAGGATTTTCAGGGAGAGGCACTAGTGCATACGGAACGCTCGAAATACTGTTAACCCTTCCATGAGGTACTTCCCTGTGGCATTCTGTACAATTTCTGTCAGTCATGTGTTTTTCATGGTTTCCAACAGCAGCTTTTAATTTCGGATCAACCAGAAGTTCTTCATGGCAACGGATACAATTTTTATGTACCGCTTCAGCTCCTTCTTCCTTTATAAAGATAACCTGGGGTTCATTTCTCAGGGTAAAAATAGTTGCATGCCTTAATCCGTCTTTAGCTTTGAAATAATATTTGTTAAGAAAGTTATTGTGAGGGACATGACAGTCGTTACAGTTAGTTACTTCCCTGTGCGAACTGTGGTTCCATGTGGCATACTGGGGTGCCATAATGTGGCAGTTAATGCATGCATTGGGATTATCTGAAAGATAAGAATGTGCTCTTGATAAATATACTGTATATATTAATAATCCCGTTAATATGCCTGAAACAATAATTACCGGTATTCTCCAATGAGGAGGAGGCAAAATTTTTTTCAATAACATAGAATTATAATCTTTCGATCATTAGTTTGAATATTCCATTTGATAGTAACCCATAGCATTCTAACACCGGTAAAAATATAATAAATTTTTACGTATTTTGGAAGTCATTTATAAGATGGTTCTCAATAAATATGAAATCGAAAAAAAAGAGCTGTAAGAATTTAATGAAGAGTCTAAACGAATAGTAACATATAGTCTGGAATAATAATTTTTTAAATTTTGTAATCCGGCTGGTATAAATCAATTTCAGCAATTATTTATAATAATGATAAATTAAATATTAAGGATATTTTGCTATATAATGGCCCGGAAATGCTCATTATGTTCTTTATATATTATTTTTAAACCTTTAAAATTTAATAATTCCAAAAATTTAGTGATTTATGAAATTACCAGTATCCTTTATGCTGATATTAATTTACTCAGCAACATTCGCACAGGGTTTTTTTACCACAAAAAATGTTAAAATGGATTTTTCAGGTTTTGTTCGTAACGATTTTATTTTTGATAGCCGGAAAAGTGTCCACGCTGCTGATTATCTTCTTGAATTCTATCCTCAACCACCGGATTATGATGAAAACGGCAAGGACATTAATGCGCAGCCCAGCGCTCATTTTTTAAATACATTTACCAGATTTGGAACAGGGTTTTCAGGGCTTGAAATGGGAGATGCAGTAGTTAGCGCATATGTAGAGGTTGATTTTAGTGGCGGTACAGCAACTAATAGTCTGCGGTTACGACATGCATATACCCGTTTTGTATGGCCAAAGACAAATTTACTCTTCGGCCGCACCTGGCATCCAACTTTTATCGAAAAGGTATATCCTTCCACCCTGAATGAAAATACAGGACTGCCTTTCCAGGTATTTAACCGGAGTCCCCAACTGAGGATAACACACAGCCTGACAGACAATCTGGATTTGATAACGGGAGCAGTTTATCAGTTTAAATATGTAAATGACGGTCCTGACGGGAGAACGTATATATATCAGCGACAGGCTGTAGTGCCAAACTTACATGGACAGTTGCAGTTTTTTAACGATAACTGGGTTGTGGGAGCAGCTCTCGACTGGAAGAGTATTCAGCCGCGTACCCGCACTACAGGCACAAATGGCACTTTTAAAACTAATAAGAAGTTGAATACTTTTAGTGCATTGGCATATCTGAAATATACAAATAATAAATTCCAGTTTAAGGCAAAATCAATGTTCGGGCAAAATATGGATGAGAGTCTCCTGCCGGGGGGGTATGCCGTTGCTTCCCTGGATTTTGGTACCGGAGAAGAAACTTATACTCCTCTTAACCATATCTATAACTGGATTAATATTGTTTATGGGGGAGACTGGAAGATCGGCCTCTATGCCGGATATTTACAAAACTTAGGAGCCGGAGAAGATCCGGTTGCCGGAACAAAGATATATGGCCGTGGAGCTGATATTGATATGATATATAAAATTTCCCCACAGCTGATCTATAATTACAAAAATTTCATGTTTGGATGGGAAATGTCTTTAACAACAGCTGCTTATGGAGAAATTGATTATGAAGATAAAGCAAGGGTAAAAAATAGTGAAAATGTGACTAATTTCAGAAATATGGTTTCCATCGCCTATAATTTCTGATATAAAATGTATATCTGCTAATGATTTGGAACAAAAGAACAGAATGCGCTTCCAGGGATGAAATGATGGCTATACAGAGTGAGAGGCTCATTAAATGTGTTAGCAATGTGTATCATAATATTCCGGGCTACAGGACTAAAATGCAGGAGAAGGGCCTTTTGCCCGGAGATATCAAATCGGTCGAAGATCTGAGCAAACTTCCATTTACCAATAAATCGGATTTGCGTGATAATTATCCTTTCGGAATGTTTGCCGTGCCTATGAGTGAGATAGTGCGAATCCATGCCAGTTCAGGTACCACTGGTAAATCAACAGTTGTCGGATACACGAGAAACGATCTGCGAATGTGGTCGGAGGTGGTAACCCGCGCATTATGTATGGCGGGGGTACATAAAAACGACATTGTACAGGTTGCTTATGGATATGGTTTATTTACAGGCGGGCTTGGACTGCATTATGGAACTGAAAATCTTGGCGCCACAGTTATTCCGATCTCAGGGGGAAATACCAAAAAACAGATACAACTGATGCAGGATTTCGGGACTACGGTTATTGCCTGTACTCCGTCTTATGCTCTTTATCTGGCTGAAGAGATGGAGGATGCAGGTATTGATCCGCGTTCACTGAAATTGAGGGTTGGTATTTTTGGCGCTGAGCCATGGAGTGAAAATATGCGCCATGAAATTGAATCTAAACTGAATATTCAGGCAATTGATATCTACGGGCTGAGTGAAGTTGTTGGTCCGGGTGTATCATGTGAATGCAGCCGGCAGGCGGGGATGCACGTCAATGAAGATCATTTTATTCCCGAGATTATTGATCCTGAAACTCTTGAACCTTTGCCGGAAGGAGAAACCGGGGAATTGGTATTTTCTGCAATTACCAAAGAAGGCATGCCAATATTACGCTACCGTACCCGTGATTTAACAAGATTAATCTATGACAGGTGTGAATGTGGGCGGACATTGGCAAGGATGGAGAAATGCATGGGGCGTACTGATGATATGCTTATTATCAGAGGTGTAAATGTATTTCCTTCACAAATTGAGAGTGTATTGTTGGAAATGAGCGAGACAGAACCACATTATCTGCTCATTGTTGATCGTGATGAATCAATGGATGTTTTAACACTTATGGTAGAAATACAGGAACAGTTCTTCTCAGATGAAATACGTAAACTTGAGGCGCTGCGGAAAAAAATTGCAGATGCGGTCCAAAGTACTCTTGGAGTTTCCGTAGTTGTAAAGCTGGTTGAGCCAAAAACCATAGAACGTTCAGCAGGAAAATCCAAAAGGGTGATTGACAGAAGGAAATTATGAGATTAGGCTATTACTTTTATAGTAAATAAATTTACCTTAAGGGTAATAACTTTAGATAATATACATATATATAGATTATGAAACGAGCATGTAAAATATTTACACCCAGGGTGATTATTAAAATATAGGTGAGTTCCATACTATACCTTTGAAAATAATTAATTTTAATAGTATGAAAGTAAAACAAGTTTCTGTTTTTTTAGAAAATAAGTCGGGAAGACTGACGGAAGTCACAAAAATCCTTGGAGAGGCAGGAATTAATATATCGGCGTTCAGTATTGCTGATACTTCTGATTTTGGAGTTCTTCGTTTGATAGTTGATGATCCGGATAAAGCCTTCCGGGTACTGAAAGAGAAAAAATTTTCAGTAAGTACAACTGATGTTATACTGGTTAACAGTCCCAATCGTCCCGGTTCTCTTTCACATATGCTGGAGATATTAAGTGACGAGGGTGTTTTTATTGAGTATCTTTATGCTTTCTCAATGAATAATGATACTGCTGTAATAGTAATACGTCCCACGAATATCGAAAAATGCCTTACGACATTGGAAAAGCATAAAGATCAGATTATCAGTAATGATGGACATTATAAAATTTGATAACTGACAGCCTGTTTTGACTGAAAATGTATCTTGACAAATGAGCAGGCTTTCTGTCATAGATTTTCTATATTTGTATTATCTAAAAACATTATATTGATGAAGAAGATTGCTGTACAAGGCATTGTCGGATCTTTTCACGAGGATGCAGCTTTAAAATACTTCCATGAAGAGATCGAGGTATATGAATGTAAATCATTTACCAGTGTATGTGAACTTGTTGACACTGATAAGGTTGATTATGCTGTTATGGCTATAGAAAATTCTATTGCCGGCAGTTTACTTAAAAATTACCAATTGATTCGTGATTATCATCTGCGTGTAATTGGTGAAATTTTTCTTCATATTCAGATGAATTTAATGGTTGTCCCCGGTGTTAAATCTTCTGATATTACTGATATTTATTCGCATCCAATAGCTTTTCAGCAATGTCTTGAATATATTGAAAAGTATTATCCAGGGACGGAACTGCATGAAGGTATTGATACTGCAGGAGCAGCGAAATATATTTCAGAAGAACATCTTACAAATGCTGCTGCTATTGGTAATCTTCGTTCAGCAGAGTTGTATAAACTTGAGATCCTGGAAACAGGGATAGAAACAAATAAGAAAAATTATACCCGGTTTTTGATACTTTCAAAGCATGGCAATCCTACAGAGGAGGCAAATAAAGCCTCATTATGCTTTGAAGTGGGACACTTTTACGGATCACTGGCACGGGTGTTAAATGTTTTTGCAGATAATGAAATAAACCTTTCAAAGATCCAGTCTGTTCCGATTATAGGTAAACCTAATGAATATACTTTTCATGTTGATATTGAGTGGGAAAAACCAGAGAACTATGACCGTGCAATTCACCAGGTACTGAAAAATGTATCCAGCCTTGCTATTCTGGGAGAATATGTTAGGGGAGATATTTATCTGCATGATAATGGCATTTAGAGATACTTAATGATCATATTTAAGTTATGCCGGAAATTTTATCTTAAATTAACCCATATATATACATATGCTGAAAAGAATAAATGATGAATAATTCGCCTTTTAAAAAAGATGTCATTGACCAAAAGATCAAAGAACTAAGAATAAAAGATATAGGCAAGGCCTCCATACGTGAGATCGTTGCTTTGGTAAATTTGATGGAAGAGGAGACAGGATTGAAGTATGTACGTATGGAGATGGG
>CAZIOB010000139.1:0-8641 GCA_964540755.1 uncultured Prolixibacteraceae bacterium
CTTTTCCATGCAGAATATAATGACGGATGCAATATAGACATTGGAGAACAGCGGGTACTTGAGTCAAAGAGAGGAGTTCTTGATGATGCATCTAAAGAACAGACCGACGGAATACCGATCGTCCTGGAAGAGGGATATCATCCTTTCACGGTAGGCTACTTCCAGCGGATAGACAATGCGCATCTCAGATTATACTGGTCAGGGCCCGGATTTACAAAACAACCTGTAAAAGCCCAGTTACTGTTTCATAAATAGTGTGATTAAAAAATGATGTAAAAAAACCGCGGTGGGATGCCGCGGTTTATAATCATTTCTTTATTGCTGAAATTCTAATTCAACAAATGCGCATACTGATCGTTCAGAAGATCAGGAAGATAACTGGCTATAAGGTCCAGGGCAGTTGCATCGTCAACTGGATGAGGAGTAATGACCTTCTGTTGATTAACAGCTCCTGAATTGATTACCGCTTCATTGATTTCCAAAGGAATACATCTCCAGGAATTTTTAATCTTGCCTGTCCCGAATCCTTTTTGATTACAGGAATAACATACTTCAAAATATTCCGTGCTTACCAGATATACTGCACCATCATCCAAATTCCGCTTTTTAACGGTTACAGGTGTTTCACAACCATCGTAGGTTATATTCCATACTTTTTCAACGCTCAGTTCCATATCAGGAATTTCTATCGCCTTAATTTGATATTTCCGGGAATTACCCTGAAAATCAGCTGCACTGGCAAGGTATGATATAACAAAAAAGAAAACGAGGAATAAAGAAAATGTTTCAAATTTTTTCATGGCTTTAATGATATTTTAATTATACAATAGTTTTGTTTTCTGTTTATATACATAAAGAAAGACGCAGTGCGTAACGAAACGTTACAAAAAAATTGCAATTTTTATCTTTTTTTTTACAATTTTACATCGAAATGAAAAGGCAACCTGAGCTAAAAATATTATTATGGCGTATAGCACATGTTTCCGACGAAAAAGCATTTAAAAAACTTTTTGACATATACGCCGGCAGACTTTACCAGTTTGCATTTTCATTTATTAAAAACAAACAGATAGCTGAGGAAGCCGTTGCTGATGTATTTTTTAAAATATGGCTGAACAGAACCACTCTTCCGGACATTGAAAATATTAAAGCTTATCTTTTCAAAGCCACCTATAATACTTCATTAAATTATCTTGATGAAGCAAGAAGAAAAAAGGCTATGAGCCTTGACGATATTGAGGTCGGCCTCGATATGAACCTTGTATGTCCTGAAACAGAATTAATTAATAAAGAATTAAAAGGAAAGATTGAACAGGCGATTGAAACTTTGCCACCACGTTGTAAGATGATCTATAAACTGGCAAAAGTCGAACAAATGAAATACAAGGAGATAGCAACACTGCTTGATATTTCTGTAAAAACTATTGACAACCAGCTGACAATTGCAATAAAAAAAATAGGTGAAGAGATCAAAATATATCTGGATGAGGATAGCAGGAGCGAAAAATCGTTAGTTTTGCTAAATCTGTTTATTCCCTGATGAAACTTTAAAATTTTTCTGATGATCCTAAATTATAATGAATTTAAATTAAATAAAATCTGCTGTAATTCGGGTACATGAAGAAATCAAAAACTAAATCATCTGATAATATAGCTACTTTCATGTAATAAAATTTATCATCTCTGTATCCAAAAAACCAAATAATTTATGAAATATCTTGTAGAGAGGTGACCTATTATCTCTTCGAAAACATCATTATTAAAAACCAAAAGAAAAATTTTTCTGAATAATTATGGTGATTCATTTAGGGGATTCTTAAATAATATCTGTTATTGCATGTATAAAAGGAGATAAATGAACGAAAATCATATCTGGGATATCATTGCAAGGAAATTATGTGGAGAAATATCCAGCCAGGAAAATTTTGAGCTCAAAGAATGGGAGAACAAGAATAAACTCAATTCGGGCATATTTAACCGGTTGGTTGAGATATGGAATTACAGTCCCATAATCCGAAAAAAAACATCCGGGATATATAAAATCTTTAAGAACCGTATAAATCATCATAATAAATCACATAAATTAAATCTGTTCTATTATTTTACCAGGATTGCTGCCGTGTTATTCATAATAATTGGTACAGCAATCCTGATAAATTACTTTTACCCTTCCAAATCGAATGATACAATAACATACCAGGAAATTGCTGTACCAAAAGGGAGCAGAACCTTCATAATTCTCCCCGACGGCTCAAAAGCATGGATCTCGAATAACTCAAAAATAAAATATCCCGACAGGTTTAACAAAGAAGCCCGTGAGCTTTTCCTGACAGGAGAAGCATATTTTGAAGTCAAGCATAATACAAAAAAACCTTTTATTGTGAATATCGGATTAGACAGAATTAAGGTTTTAGGCACAAAATTCTCCATATCTGCCTATCCTGAGGATGATATGATCAGGGCAGACCTCCTTTCAGGTAATATAAGGCTGGATATTAAAACAGGCAAAGATGGTAGCAAATACAGATCATACGCAGTAAAACCCTCTCATAGTTTAGTTTATCAAAAAACCTCCGGAGATGTATCTTCATCAGCCATCCCGGAAGGTTTTTTTGATTACTGGGAAAAAGGCATTTATGCATTCACTGATGAGAGTCTTGAAAAACTTGCTCAAAAAATTGACCGCATTTATAATGTAGAAATTATATTTGAAAATGACTTTCTTAAAACAAAGCGTTTTAGCGGTAGTATAAGCATCGATGACAATATATTCACTTTTATGGAAGCGGTTAAACGCACCAGTCTGGAACCCATCGATTACAAGTATGAAGACAAAAAAATTTATATTTATTTAAAATAAAATTATAAATGCCTATGTAAAAAATAATATTAAGAAAAAGGCGGAAAATGCTCCACCATTTCCCGCCGGGATCAATTTATAAATGATAGCAGTATATGGCTATCACAGTTAAAAACTAATCGTTTCAAAATTATGAAAAAATTAAAAACAAAAGAAGGAATATTTATTCCTTTAAAAAAAATGCTGCTTATGGCAAAGCTGACAATGTTCTTAATGATTTTAGGGCTGTTGCAGGTTTCTGCGGAGAGTTACTCCCAGACAGCCAAATTGAGAATTAAGATGAACAATGTTCCCATTGTTGAAGTATTCAGTGAAATTGAGAGGATAAGCCAGTTCAGGTTTTTCTACGACAACGATCTTGTGGACCTTTCCCAGAAAGTATCAATAGATGCGGAAAGTGAGCTCATCACAGATATATTAGATGAGATTTTCCTGGATACTGACCTGCATTATGAAGTCATGGACAGATTCATCCTGGTTAAATCACCAGATTCAAAACAAATGCTATCCGTGAGAAACAGATTCATGCAACAGCAACGGATCGTTTCAGGGAGAGTCACCGATAGCGGCGGTCAGCCACTACCGGGTGTATCAATAATAATAAAAGGCACAGCACAGGGGACTATTACCGATGCCGACGGGCAATATTCCGTTACAAATCTTCCGGCTAATGCCACGCTGGTATTCTCATTTATTGGAATGAAAACCCAGGAGGTAGTTGTTGGAAACCAAACCAGTGTTAATATAACAATGGAGGAGGATGTAATCGGTATCGAGGAGGTTGTAGCGATTGGATATGGTACGAAGAAAAAAGCAAATTTAACAGGTGCAGTTGACATGGTATCATATGATGTTTTGGAAAATCGGCCAATGAAAAACCTGGGAGAAGGGTTGCAGGGTTTAATCCCGAATTTAAACATCACTGTACCAAGCGGGAAGCCGTCTGTTTCACCATCTTTTAATATCAGGGGCTATACATCCATAAATGGTGGTTCTCCACTAATTATAGTAGATGGGACACCAATGGACCTTGATATGATAAATTTTGAAGATGTGGAAAGTATCTCTGTTTTAAAAGATGCTTCTTCAGCTGCAATTTACGGTGCAAGAGCGCCATACGGAGTAGTACTGGTAACAACAAAATCAGGAAAAGCCGGCGACCTGCAAATAAATTATAGCGCTAATTTTCAACTAAACAGGGCAACAGAAATTCCTGAATTTATTGAATCCTATCCTTTGGTACTTGAAACAAATGCTGCATGGAAAATGGCTACAGGCTCACCATTATATACCGACCAGCAGGTTGAGTGGGTCAGACAATATTATGAAGACCCTGAAAACACTCCTGTATATCACATAGGTGATGATGGAAGGATATTCTGGAATGGAAATCACAAACCTATGGAACGATTACTGAGTGATTGGTATCCCGGCCATAAACATACACTATCCCTTAGCGGAGGCACGGATAAAATGTTGTATTATGCTTCTGCAGGATATCAGAATAACGATGG
The DNA here is from genome assembly GCA_964540755.1 of uncultured Prolixibacteraceae bacterium. Taxonomy (GTDB): domain Bacteria; phylum Bacteroidota; class Bacteroidia; order Bacteroidales; family Prolixibacteraceae; genus JAAYJR01. The sequence continues at coordinate 4,375 of CAZIOB010000139.1, forward strand.
TATTTTTGAAATAAATACCGATAAATTTAAGCAGTACAATACCCTTTTAAAGCTTGAAAACACGATAAAGGGATGGTTTAAAACCGGAATCCAACTTTCATATAATAAAAATAATTATAATGAGCCATTCCCTTACCTGGAAAGTGGCTCGGGCACATACGAATATTATCCCGGACGTGGAAATGTTCCTTCATACCACCTTGTAAAAAACTGGCGTAACTTCCCTGTAGGGGCGCCTCTGTTTACTACAGATGATATGCCTTGCGGAGCAGGTATTCCCATTGGTGAAACTGATGCTGAGTATTTCGTTGGCGGAAGGCAGATATCTGTTGGAGAAACCAGCTATATAAAATTATATAATGAAATGAACCTGTTGAAAGGATTGATCATTCATACTGATTTTTCATATCGCAATAACAGTACTTTCGTTAAAGGTGAAAAAATACCTGTTGATTTTATTATGTATGACTTTAATGCTTTTTCACAGGGATGGACTCAGCCGGGATATGTTGCGCGCCAGTATGATGACAGAGATTATTATTCCTTTAATAGTTATGCCGATTACAAAATTCAATTTGGGAATCATCAGATAAATGGAATAATCGGTTTTAACCAGGAGTGGTTAAAATATGCCTCATTATGGGGACAAGGAAATGAAATTATTTCTTCCAATTTGCCGGTAATAAGACTTACTTCAGGGGAACAATTTACAAGGGATACAGACGGCCACTGGGCTATTCGTGGTTCTTTTTTCAGGTTTTCATATGACTATAAGCAAAAATATTTATTGGAGATAAACGGCCGTTATGACGGAACATCAAAATTCCCTCCTGAAAGCAGATACGCAGTTTTTCCTTCTTTTTCTGCAGCATGGAGAATTTCTGAAGAAGCTTTTTTCAATCCTTTGACAAGTATAATTAATAATGCAAAATTAAGGGCCTCTTATGGAAGTCTGGGGAATCAGAATGTTGCAAACTATTTTTACATTCCTTCTATGAGCGTTACCTCCCAGATAAATTATATTATGGGAAATTCCACACCTTTGGGAGTAAATAATCCGGGATTGGTAAGTGCCGATTTAACATGGGAAAAAACAACAACTCTAAACTTTGGCATTGACCTGGCTTTGTGGAATAAATTGAATGTAAGTTACGACTGGTTCCAAAGAAATACCACAGACATGTTAACTGCCGGCCAGGCTTTGCCTGCACTTCTTGGAACCTCTGTTCCACGGGAAAATAATGCAGAAATGCAAACTGTCGGCTGGGAATTTATTTTAGGATATAGTGGAAAAAGCAATTATGGATTATTATATAATATTGATTTTGTATTATCTGACTATCAGGGAACCATTACAAAATTTGACGGGAATCCCAATAAATTGGTCACTACATATTATGAAGGCCAGAAATTGGGAGAGATATGGGGTTATGAAACAGCAGGCCTGTTTCAAAGTTTAGATGAGGTAAAAAATTCGGCAAATCAAAATCAACTTGGAAATGCAGGAAGATGGCGTCCCGGTGAAGTTCGTTATTCAGACCTGAATGATGATGGTGTAATCAACTGGGGAGACAATACCCTGGAAAATCCCGGAGACCGTAAGATAATTGGAAACTCTACTCCCAGATATAGCTTTGGAGTGAACTCAAAATTTCAATATAAAGGTTTTGATTTAGCCTTGTTTTTTCAAGGGGTAGGAAAAAAGGATGTAATCCCTTCCAGTGTATCTGAAGAAGGTAAACTTTTCTGGGGGCTTATAGCTCAAAATTTTGCCAACGTGAGAAAAGAATATTACGAAAACAGATGGTCAGAGGATAATCCTGATGCTTATTATCCTGTAAGTAACAGGAACTCCGCATGGAACAGATTGCCTCAAACCCGTTATCTTCAAAGTGGGGCTTACGTCAGGTTGAAAAATATTACAATTGGCTATACGGTTCCCAAAATGGTTGTTGATAAAATGCATATTTCCAAACTCTATATTTATTTAAGTGGACAAAATCTATGGGAATTAACCTCTTTACCTCCTGGATTTGATCCGGAATCTTTAAGAAATCAATCTGAATTCACTGGTCAGGAATACCCGTTTACCCGTGTTTATTCAATTGGAATTAACTTAAACCTTTAAAATTTACTAAAATGAAACGATATATTTTTTTAGGAATCATTTTTTTATCATTCTTTGGTTGCAATGATGATTTTATGGAACGATACCCATTAGATCAACTAAGCGAACAAGGATTTTTTCAGTCGTATAATGATCTTAAATTATACGCCAATAGTATGTATCCTTCATTTATTGTTGGCCATGGATTGCGGAATTTGGGAGGGGGCAAAAGTGCTTATCCTATAGTATTCGGAGACCAGCAAAGTGATAATATGGCACCGTTGGAACATGATGTCATTGCGGCAGGGCAACATGTTGTTCCTGCAACAGGCGGCGGATGGAACTTTAATATGATAAGGAGAATCAATTTCTTCCTTTCCAGATACGATAAGACTCCTGATGTTAAAGACCTTGTTAATAATTATGCTGGAGAAGTTTACACTTTCAGGGCATGGGAATATTTTGAGATGGTCAAGAGATTTGGTGATGTTACTTATATAACCAGGGATATTGAAACTGATGCAGAGGAATTATATGCTCCCCGTACTCCCAGAAAACAGGTTATGGATTATGTTCTGGACGATTTGAACATTGCAATAAGTTATCTTTTCCCAAAAGAAAAAGCTGAAGCAGGAAGGATAAACAGGGAGATAGCTTTAGCCCTGAAGGCAAGAATTTGCCTGCATGAGGGAACATACAGGAAGTATCATGGCCTTGGAGATCATGAGATTTTTCTGAGGGAAGCTGCCAACGCTGCATATACCTTAATCAGTGAAGGAAAATATGATCTGTATTCTACGGGAAACCCAACAATGGATTACAGAAATATGTTTTGTGATTACGATTTAGGCGGTAATCCCGAAATGATTCTTTATAAGAAATACGACGCTGATTTTGGAATTACCAATGGATTGGTCTGGAATATGGATATGAATTTTCACAGAACCGGGCTTACTAAAAGTTTAATCGATTCATACCTGTGTGAAGATGGCCTTCCGGTATCGCAAAGTGATATGTTTTTAGGCCACGACAATATTAAAGATGAGCTATTAAAAAGGGATCCCCGATTATTAATGACGGTTACTTATCCCGGAACGGAAATTCAAAAAACCATTGGTAAACCAGCTATCCCGGGAACTGAATTTAGCGATGATATTACTCCGTCAGGTTACCAAATGGTCAAATGGTGGATTGATGACCCTCTTGAAGCAAGAAAAAATCAACACGGCGAGTTAGATTGCCCAATCATTAGATATGCTGAAATTTTATTAATTTATGCTGAAGCAAAAGCAGAATTGGGTGAATGTGATCAATCGGTAATTAATCAAACTATTAATGTCCTTAGGAGTAGGGTTGGAATGCCGGACATGATCATTAGCAACCTGGTAAAAGACATCAATTCGGAATTTCCTAATCTTGATGTTTTAACAGATGAAATACGGAGAGAGCGTAGAGTGGAATTGGCCTGTGAGGGTTTTAGGTATGATGACCTTATGCGGTGGAAAGCCGGAAAACAATTGGAGAAGAAAGTGCTGGGTATGAAATTTGTTCAGGAGGACTATCCGGAAGTAACCGTAGGAGAAGATATATTTCTCGATCAGAATGGTTTTATTGATGTTTACCAGTCTGCATTGCCAGAGGGTAGAATATTCATTGAACCTAAACATTATCTGTTTCCACTTCCCACACAAGAACTTGTCCTGAATCCTAACCTCGAACAAAATACAGGTTGGTAAAATAAAAAAGGTTGTTCCAAAAGATTCTTAGATTTTATTATTAATAGTAATATTTTTTCAAAATAGAATTGGTTTTTGGAACAACCTATTTTTTTGAAGTATAAACACATACTGATATTGAAGTATTAAAAATCAATTATGAAACAAGCATGTTCATTTTTAATCAAAAAATAACACATAAGTATATGATTAAAAAGAATATGAGAGAATGAAGTGGTTCCATAGGTTCTCAAATTTCTAATTAATTTATTACAAGTAATTATAAAATTTTTAAACGAATGAAACGAAGTTCTTTTATCGGGATAATGAGCACAACAGCAGCTTTATCACCAATAACAATGCTGATGAATTGTTCCTCCTCAGAAAAAATACCTTCCTTTTTAAAAGGCTATGAACAAAAATACCTGGAACATCCAAGAGAAGC
>CAZIOB010000140.1:0-6889 GCA_964540755.1 uncultured Prolixibacteraceae bacterium
GAAGCAATTTTTTTTATTAGATTTGTTAGCGGATAAATCATTTGTATGAATAATGATTACAAAAATATTCTGACAGGCATTAAACGAAAAAATATTACTGCCTGCCGGGAATTGTTTTTTTTAATACTATAACAGTTATAGATTAATTTAACTGCCATGAGGTGGAGTTAGATTTTAAAGGTGCCTGCAACCCGCACAAAACGGAATGAATAGAAAGGTGAAATGAAACAATCAGAATCAAAATAATATAAACAGAGATACAAAAAGTATAAAATTTTTTGAAATGAAATCAATGAAACTTTTTTTATTATGGCTTTTTGCTGTATCTGCATTTATAGCAGGCGCTAAAAGCAATGTGACAGGACTGGTTTGTGAGTATCATGAAAATCCTGTCGGGATAGATGTAGTTAAGCCCAGGTTAAGCTGGAAAATTTTATCTGAGGACAAAGATGTTAAGCAAACTGCTTATGAGATCCGGGTGGCGGATACCCCGGATAACCTCAAAAGAAAAAGCCGTTTAATCTGGAATTCCGGGAAGGTGGAAAGTGATAAGTCGGTAAATATAGTTTACGGCGGGCCTGCTTTGAATTCAATGCAAAGGGTTTACTGGCAGGTGCGGATCTGGGATAATAAGGGTGATATTGCAAAATGGAGTGAACCGGCTTACTGGGAAACGGGCATACTTGATCCGGATGAGTGGAAAGCTTCCTGGATAACCATGAAAAATGAGAAGCGGGTTAAAGCATCCCTGCCGGTGCACTATTACAGGAATGAATTTTCTGCGGATAAAAAGATTTCCTCAGCGCGTATTTATGTCTCTTCTCTGGGTTTGTACCAGCTCTATATAAATGGTAAAAAGGTTAGTGAAGATCTTTTTACGCCCGGCTGGACAAGCTACAAGAACCGGGTGCAGTATCAAACGTATGATGTGACTTCCATGCTCGGGAAGAATAATGTCATAGGCGCTATGGTTGGCGACGGATGGTACAGGGGGAATATCGGTTTCAGGGGGCAGAATGCTTATTATGGCGACCAGCTGGCTTTAATTGCGCAGCTTGTAATTAACTTTACAGATGGAACCAGCCGCACTGTTGGTACTGATGAAAGCTGGATGACTGCAACCGGCCCTGTTCTATATTCTGATATCTATAACGGAGAGATGTATGATGCCAATCTTGAAATGGAAGGATGGTCATCCCCGGGATTTGAAGGGAACTGGTCGAACGCAGTAGTTCTTGAACACTCCAAAGATATATTAGTTGCTCCGCAGGGAGTTCCGGTCAGGGCAGTGAAAGAGATCAGGCCAATCAAGCATATTACTACCCCGGAAGGTGAGATGGTTTTTGATATGGGACAGAATATGGTTGGCTGGATTCGTATCAACTTACAAGGAGAAAAAGGGGATACTGTTGTGATGAAATTTGCTGAAGTATTGGATAAAGAAGGTAATTTTTATACAGAAAACCTAAGAGCTGCCAAATGTACTGATACATATATTTTAAAAGGAGACGGAGAAGAAGTTTTTGAACCGCATTTCACATTCCATGGTTTCCGTTACCTGAAGCTGGAGGGTATGGATGAAGCTCCTGATCTGGAGGATATCACCGGAGTGGTTATCTGCTCTGATATGCCACGAACCGGTTCTTTTGAATGTTCCGGTGAACTTGTCAATCAGCTGCAGCACAATATTCAGTGGGGACAAATGGGTAATTTCCTTGATGTGCCAACTGATTGTCCACAACGCGATGAGCGGTTGGGGTGGACGGGTGATGCACAGGTTTTTGCACCTACTGCCGCATATAATTTTAATGTGGCTGCCTTTTATACCAAATGGTTGAAGGATCTGGCGCTGGATCAGCTGCCAAACGGAGTTGTCCCTCATGTAATACCGGATGTGCTGAGCGGAGGAGGAGGATCCACTGCCTGGGCTGATGCAGCTTTGATTGTTCCGTGGAATACTTACCTTGCTTATGGGGATAAAAGGATTCTTGAAGAACAATATCCCGGCATGAAAGCCTGGGTTGATTATATGAAGGAAAGGGCAGGTGAGGATTATTTATGGCTTGGCGACAATCACTATGGCGACTGGCTGGCATTTGCCACTACCCGCTCTGATTATCCGGGTGCAACCACTGAAGAGGATTTGATTGCCACGGCTTATTTCAGGTATTCAAGTGGATTGCTGGCCCGGATTGCGGAGATCATTGGAGAAAAACAGGATGCAAAGCGTTATGCAGAACTTTCCGGGAATGTTAAGAAAGCTTTTATCAATGAATTTGTAACACCTGCCGGCCGGTTGGTATCTCATACCCAGACAGCTTATTGTCTGGCCATCTCATTTGATTTGTTGCCCGGGGAACTGATTCCAAAGGCTGCTGCTTATCTGGCTGCTGATGTGAAAAAGATGGGACATCTGACGACCGGTTTTGTAGGGACGCCTCTGTTGTGTAAAACCTTGTCGGATCAGGGATATGAAGACCTTGCTTTTATGTTGCTGAACAGGGAAGAATATCCTTCTTGGTTATATCCGGTAACCCAGGGGGCAACAACGATCTGGGAGCGCTGGGACGGACAGAAACCTGATGGTTCTTTTCAGAATCCGGGGATGAACAGTTTTAACCATTATGCATACGGAGCTATAGGAGAGTGGCTTTATACATATGTTTCGGGAATAAAGATAGATGAGACTGATCCGGGTTATAAACACTTTTTCCTGACTCCTCATCCCGGGGGCGGACTGACATATGCAAAATCTGAATTTGAGTCGATGTACGGGAAAATTGTTTCTGACTGGAAGGTGGAGGACGGAACTTTTATTTACAATGTTGAAATCCCTGTAAATACCACTGCTACAGTTGTCCTTCCGGGATCAGCGGAATCGAAAGTACTGGGATCAGGGAAGTACCAGTTCAGTGTTAAACTGTAAGATTTAGGGAGCGTTTTTATATTGATATTATGTTTTGGATAACCTGATTGACTTTTGGGTTTAATAATGCATATCCTTTGGGTACGATAATACTTTTATGGAACTTTACATAAAAGGCCTGTGTGATTTTAGAGAGTTTTGATATAAATCTAAAAACCCTACGAGTTTAAGTATTTGCAGAAATTCCTGGAACAGTCGAAGCGAAGGTAGCCGGGGTGATTGTTATTTATTCCGGCTGGATTGAAAAGAGACAGCTACATAAATTGTTTTATGCAGAATAAGAGGGAAAAATATGACGATGGAACCTGATGAATTTCTTAAAACGTCAATTTTAATGCCGGTAGTAGATGTAAGGTCACCTGCTGAATATGAAAAAGGTCATATTCCGGGTGCCTTGAATATTCCTTTGTTCAATAATGAGGAAAGGGCTGAGGTAGGGACTATTTACAAAAAATCGGGACGACAGGCGGCAATATTTAAAGGACTGGATATTGTTGGACCTAACATGTCGCGGTTGCTGAAGAAAGCTTTATCCGTTGCCAGGGACGGGCATTTGCTCATGCATTGCTGGCGCGGGGGCATGCGAAGTGAAAGCATGGCATGGCTGTTCCGTCAGGGGGGTATAGAGACTCATATTCTTGCCGGTGGCTACAGAGCTTACAGAAGATATATACGGGAATATTCAGGCTTTCATCAAAGTGTTGTTATGCTCGGCGGAATGACAGGAAGCGGTAAGACTGAAATACTGCAGCATATTCAAAATAACAATGAACAGGTTATCGATCTTGAAGCTATAGCAAATCATAAAGGTTCTGCATTTGGTGATATTGGCCAGGCACCTCAACCTTCCAGTGAACAATTTGAGAATGATCTTGCCGCTGAATGGTTAAAATTGGATGCCCACCGTCAGCTATGGCTCGAAGATGAAAGCAGATCGATAGGCACAGTAACCATTCCTGATCCGGTATTTTTGAAGATTATCCACGCACCGGTTATTTTTATCGAATTGCCGTTGGAGAAACGTATCAGTAGAATAGTTAATGAATATGCAGGATTTTCCAAACTTCTTTTAGAGAAGGCTATTCATCGTATAAGCAAAAGGCTTGGAGGCAAAAATGTGAAAGATGCCCTGACCTTTCTTTATAATGACAATTTTGAGATGGCTGTGGAAATTATTCTCCGGTATTATGATAAAGCTTATCTGAATAGCCTGCATCAAAGAAAAGACATTCAGGTTTTTAGACTTAAATTACCAAAGGATGATCCGGAGAAAAATGCAAAGGAGGTTTTAGATTTTTACTATAATCAAATTGCCGGCAAGGTGACCAATAAAACTCATATTTGGTGATCCGTTTTATATTGCAGATAATTTGAACGGAAATGATAATGAGGTGTGAGTTTATGAGAATGCGGCCTGAAAAAATAATAAGAAAGCCAATATATCTGTCAAAATGATATGAAAAATGAACCTCTGATGAAAGGTAAATTAATTTTATTATGAATATTGTAATCAGAAAGTGATCTTTGAACAAGTATATTTGAATAATAGTCTTGATAAAGACATTTTTTGAAAAAAAATGATCCATGAAACTCATATATCTCGATTATAATGCTACAACTCCTGTCGATGAACGGGTCGCAGAGGCTATGATGCCTTACCTGACAAATATTTTCGGCAATCCCTCTTCTGGCCATTCCGAAGGTATAAAGGCAAAGATGGCTGTTGAGAAAGCCAGGGCACAGGTAGCTGATTTAATAGGTTGCAGTCCGCAAGAGATAATATTCACCAGCGGCGGCACTGAGTCAAACAATCTGGCCATTAAAGGTATTGCATATGCTAATCGCGAAAAGGGCAGGCATATCATTACCTCGGCTATTGAACATCCGGCGGTTAGTGAGGTTTGCCGGTTCCTGGAAAAGGAAGGTTTTGAAGTAACAAGGTTACCTGTGGATGGTGACGGATTGGTTCATCCGGAAAGGCTCCGGGAAGCTTTGCGGAGTGATACCATATTGGTGACCATCATGCACGCAAATAATGAAGTTGGTGTTATCGAGCCTGTTGAAGAGCTTGCTGCAATAGCACATGAAAAGGGTATCTGTTTTCACACTGATGCGGCACAGTCGGCAGGGAAAATTCCTGTTGATGTAAAAAGACTGGATGTGGATCTGCTTTCTGTTGCAGGACATAAGCTTTATGCGCCAAAAGGTATAGGAGCTTTATATATAAAAACAGGGATAAGAATTGAGAAACTGATCCATGGCGCTGATCATGAGAGGAACATGAGGGCGGGAACTGAGAATGTACTTGAAATAGCAGGACTGGGAAAAGCTGCTGAAATTGCACATGAGGAATTTGAGAAAAACAGGATTCATTATCAGGAGACGAGGGATTTGCTCGAAGCGGCCCTTAAAGAGAAAGTCCCGGGTATAAAGATCAATGCAGAATCAGCTCCGCGATTGCCTAATACCAGTTCAATAAGTTTTCCAGGCATGGAAGCCAATACTTTGCTGGATTCCCTGGAAGGAATTGCCGCGTCAGCCGGAGCTGCCTGTCATACCGACAAAGTTGATATTTCGGCTGTCCTTGAGGCTATGAGAATACCTGTCCGGTATGCAATGGGAACCATCAGGTTCTCTACCGGCAGAGGCACTTCAAGGGAGGATATCCTTGATGCTGCCGGACAAATTGTTAAAGCTGTTAAACAGATAAAAGGAGATTCAGAGGAAGTCATAAAATTTGATACCGCGGATCATAAGGATATTAAGTTAACCCACTTTACTCATGGCTTAGGCTGTGCCTGTAAACTAAGACCGCAGGATCTGGAGGAAGTTCTTAAAAAAAATCCTGTCCTGACTGATCCAAACGTACTTGTAGGAACAGACACTTCAGATGATGCTGCTGTATATCAGATTAGTGATCACCGGGCTATTGTGCAGACTCTCGATTTTTTTACTCCTATAGTTGATGAACCGTATCATTTCGGGGCTATTGCTGCTGCCAATGCCCTGAGCGATATCTATGCAATGGGTGCAGATCCGCTTTTTGCCCTTAATATTGTTGCTTTCCCTTCTAAAAGACTTCCGCTGTCAGTTTTGGAGGAAATTCTGCAAGGCGCCCGCGATAAGGCTGGCGAGGCGGGTATTGCAATCCTTGGCGGACATACGGTAGAAGATTCAGAGCCTAAATACGGACTGGTAGTTACCGGACTTATTGATCCTTCAAAGGTTTTGAAAAACCGGGGTGCAAGAGCCGGCGACCATCTCATCCTGACAAAGCCAATAGGTACGGGGATTATTTCTACTGCAACTAAAAAAGGACTGACCAGTAAAGAAACTCGTGATAAGGTTATTGAAATTATGTCGGCTCTTAATGATAAAGCTGCCGCAATCATGAAAGAATATGATGTTCATGCCTGTACTGATGTTACAGGTTTTGGATTAATGGGGCATTTACATGAGATGATCCTGAATACTGGGGTGGGGGTTGAGATTTACCATGAAAGAGTGCCATTCATCGCGGAGGCTGTTGAATTTGCACAGGCAGGGATTATTCCCGGCGGAACCGTCAATAATCTTGAGTATGCGTTACCGCAAATGATCTGGGATTCCACAATTACACAAGCGGGGAAATACCTGTTGTGTGATGCCCAGACTTCAGGCGGCCTGCTGATAGCAGTGAGGCCGGAAGATTCTGAATCAATGCTTAATGAATTACAGAGCCATTATAAGAATGCTGCAAATATAGGTTTGTTTACAGATAGAAACCCTTCTTTTATAAAAGTTCTGAGAGAATTTTCTTCATAAAGCTTTAAAATAGGATAAACATTTAAATGATTAAATTGTATTTGTAAATGGAGCAATAACAGATCAATAATCAATACGAATCAATTTTCCTATCAGCAATTTCCCTGAATTTTTGTTTAAGTCTTTCTTTATATTCTTTACCAACCTCATCAAAAGTCA
>CAZIOB010000141.1:0-16003 GCA_964540755.1 uncultured Prolixibacteraceae bacterium
AATATTTACAGAACGCTGCTATGCGCATATTTTTTGCCTTGTATAAATCCAAAATAACTTCATCCTATAAGTCATTTCAGACGTGACACGACACTAGCAATTTATGATTTATTATTGAAGATTTATTATTTGCCGTGGTTCCAGCCCTGTGCTTTTAAGGGAATGGCGGTTCCGCCGGCAGTAATCAGATTAGCCCCTTTTTCGGGATGTGTCATACTGCCAATTACAGTAAAATCAGGGTCATTTTTTATTTTTTCAGAATCACCGGGTGAAAGGGTGAAAAGCAACTCGTAATCCTCCCCTCCGTTAAGGGCAGCTACAATCGGATTAATATTCATTTCCTCTGCCATTTTTTTTGTCTGGTTATCCATCGGTATGCTTGCCTCATCAAGCCGGCAGCCTGCATTCGAATTTTTACACAAATGAAGTATCTCTGATGATAACCCGTCTGAGATGTCAATCATTGATGTGGGCTTAATGCCAAGTTTCCGGAAGACCGGAATAATATCCGCACGTGCCTCAGGTTTTAATTGCCTCTCAAGAATATAATCATACCCCTCGAATTTTGGATTCATATGCTGATTGACCTTGAATACCTCATTTTCCCTCTCAAGAAGTTGCAGTCCCATATAGGCCCCGCCCAGGTCCCCGGTGACACATAAAATATCACCCGGCCGGGCTCCACTTCTGAAAACAAGGTCATCCCTGCTTTCCGCCTCACCAAGGACAGACACACTAATCGTAAGTCCGGTTAACGAACTGGTGGTATCACCTCCCACCAGATCAATGCCATATTTCTCGCAAGCAAGGTAAATACCGGAATATAATTCCTCAATTGCCTCAACAGAAAACTTTCCTGATAATGCAATATTTACGGTTATTTGCCTTGGCATGGCATTCATTGCATATATATCAGATAAATTGACAATAACCGACTTATAACCAAGATGCTTCAGGGGGACGTACATTAAATTAAAATGAATTCCTTCAGTGAGCAGGTCGGTGGAGAGCAATAAATACCTGCCTCCATACTCCATAACCGCTGCATCATCTCCCACTCCCCTGAATGTAGAACTATTCTTTATTTTAATATTCTCAGTAAGCCTGTCGATAAGGCCAAACTCTCCAATCTCTGAAACCCTGGTCATTCTGTTCCCTTTACTCATCCTTTATATTAATAATTATTATTCTCGTTCCATTTTTAATAATAGATTCTTAATGATTCTAATGAAAGACAAAATTACCTATACTTTTATATCTTTACAATTTATTTTTAAACTGTATGCCAGGAGAATTGCTGATTAAAAAAATTAGGGGATCATGACGGAGAAGGATAAAATATTATCGAAAGTTACACAACAGGAGTATAAATACGGATTTTATACTGATATCGATACTGATTATATTGAAAAGGGATTAAATGAGTCAGTTATACGCCTGATCTGGAAGAAGAAAAAAGAACCGGATTTCATGCTTGAATTCAGGCTTGATGCTTTCAGAAAATGGCAAAAAATGAAGATGCCTGACTGGGCTTATTTAAAAATCCCGCCCATAAATTTTCAGGATATTATATATTACGCAGCGCCAAAAAAGAAGCCGCAGTATGAGAGTCTCGATGAAGTAGATCCGGAGCTGCTTGAAACATTTGACAAGCTTGGCATACCACTGGAGGAACAAAAACGCCTCACCGGTGTTGCTGTAGATGCAGTAATGGACAGCATTTCAGTGAAAACTACCTTTAAAGAATCTCTTGCTGAAGAGGGCATAATTTTTTGCTCTTTCAATGATGCACTTCATGACCATCCTGACCTGGTTAAAAAGTTTCTCAGCCAGGCTGTTCCTGTGGGAGACAATTTCTTTTCAGCATTGAACTCCGCCGTTTTCAGCGATGGTTCATTTTGTTACATCCCTAAAGGTGTAAGATGCCCTATGGAATTATCCACATATTTCCGGATCAATGCGGCTAATACAGGACAGTTTGAGAGAACTCTCATTATTGCCGATGATGACAGCTATGTCAGCTACCTGGAAGGATGTACTGCTCCCATAAGAGATGAAAACCAACTTCATGCAGCGGTGGTGGAAATTATTGCACTCGACCGGGCGGAAGTTAAATATTCAACTGTACAAAACTGGTATCCCGGCGATAAAAACGGTAAAGGAGGAATTTATAATTTCGTGACAAAACGGGGAATCTGTAAGGGAGAATCTTCAAAAATAAGCTGGAACCAGGTCGAAACAGGATCTGCAATAACCTGGAAGTATCCGAGTTGTGTGCTGGCAGGGGACAATTCCATCGGTGAATTTAATTCAGTGGCGGTTACAAATAATTATCAACAGGCCGATACCGGATCAAAGATGATCCATATAGGAAAGAATACAAAAAGTACAATTGTTTCAAAAGGTATCTCGGCAGGGAAGAGTAGTAATTCTTACAGGGGACTGGTAAAAGTGTTGCCGGGAGCTGTTAATTCAAGAAACTTTTCTCAGTGCGACTCACTGCTGCTGAGCGATACCTGCGGCGCTCATACATTTCCATATATTGAAGTAAAAAACAGATCTTCGGTAGTGGAACATGAGGCAACTACATCAAAAATAGGAGAAGAGCAGATATTCTATTGTAACCAGAGGGGCATCGATACTGAAAAAGCAATAAGCATGATTGTAAACGGTTATGCAAAAGAGGTACTGAAAAAACTTCCTATGGAATTCGCGGTAGAAGCGCAAAAACTATTACAAATCAGTCTTGAAGGAAGTGTAGGATAAAAACAGCCTCCTTATATTTTCCTGACAGAGGTAATAAAAAAGACTAATAATTTTGATTAAATAATTGAGACTAACATTCACAAAATAATATTAATTAGATATCCCCGATTTTATTATTTGAGAAATGAACATATAATTTGCATGGGGAAGTCAAAGAAATTGAATTATGTTATCGATAAAAGAACTATATGTTTCGGTTGACGGAATGGAGATATTGAAAGGTATCAACCTGGAGGTTAAAAAGGGTGAAATACATGCCCTGATGGGACCGAATGGTTCCGGCAAAAGCACACTTGCCAATGTTATTACAGGCAAAGAAGGTTATGAAGTAACATCAGGTGAAATTACTTATATGGGAGAAAATCTTCTGGATATGGCTCCTGAAGAGCGGGCAAAAAAGGGTATCTTTCTCAGCTTTCAATATCCTGTTGAAATACCGGGTGTGCCTATGGTTAATTTTCTGAAAGCAGCAGTTAACGAGCACAGGAAATATCAGGGGAAAAAAGAATTGAATTCAGGAGAATTCCTTAAACTGATGCGGGAAAAAAAACAACTGGTAGAAATGGAATCACAACTTACCAACCGTTCGGTAAATGAAGGGTTCTCAGGGGGAGAAAAGAAAAAAAATGAAATATTCCAGATGGCATTGCTTGAACCCAGACTGGCTATTCTGGATGAAACTGATTCGGGACTGGATATTGATGCCCTGAAAACTGTTGCCCATGGGGTAAATGCTTTAAAAAGCCCGGATAACGTTACAATAGTGGTTACTCATTACCAAAGATTACTGGACTATATAATCCCTGACTATGTCCATGTGCTCTATAAAGGCAAAATAGTGAAATCAGCAGGAAAAGAGCTGGCACTGGAACTGGAAGAAAAAGGATATGACTGGATTAAAGAGGAAAACATTGAATAGTATGAGTGTATTAGTTGAAAAAATAGATGTTTCATTAAATTACGCAGGACATTACAATAAAGTGAAAGATATCCTGAAAAAAGGTTCTGCTGATATCCTGAATTCTGTTCGTGATAAAGCGCTTGGCGACTTTGTCATGCAGGGAATACCAACTCCCGGAAATGAGAATTATAAATATACTAATCTGCAACCAAAATTTCTAAATGATTATAAATTTATTCATCAAAGAGAAAATATTGATATTGACCTCAAAAAGGCATTCAAATGCGATGTACCCCAACTGGATACTTACCTGATATTCGTTATCAACGGTTGGTTTTATAAAGATAATTATTCCGGAGGCCGGCTGCCGGAAGGTGTCATTCTTGAAAGCCTTGAAAAAATTGCCGGTAAAAAGCCGGAATTACTCAAAGATTACGGGCGGCTGGCAAAAACAGAAGATGACCCGTTGGTGGCTCTAAATACTGCTTTTGCAAAAGACGGGTATTTCCTGTATGTTCCAAAAAATACGGTGATAGAAAAACCTATACAGATAATCAATTTTTTTCGTGATGAAAGAAATGCCTTTCTTACTCAAAGAAATTATATTTATCTGGATGAAGGAGCAAAGGTAAAACTGATAACCTGCGACCATACATTAAATCTTAATACATACCTGAGCAACTCAGTAACTGAAATATTTGCCGGGCCTGATGTTTCTCTGGAATATTATTCTTTACAAAACCAGCATAATAAATCAACAAACCTTCATTCAGTTTTCATAAAACAGCGTGAAAACTCAACAGTTACTACCGTTAATTCCTCGTTACATGGCGGTTTTATCCGAAATAACCTTTATTCTGTCCTGAATGGAGAAAATGCAACAGCCAATCTTTTTGGCATGGCTTTCATAGACCGTAATCAACATGTTGACAATTTTACTAAAATAATACATGAGAGTCCAAACTGTCAAAGCAACCAGGTCTATAAAAATGTTCTTGATGACAATTCAACAGGAGCATTTACAGGACTTATACATGTATTACCCGGCGCCCAAAAAACCAACGCTTTTCAGCGGAATAACAATTTATTGCTGACAGATACGGCAACTATGCAGACAAAACCACAGCTCATCATCGATGCAGATGACGTAAAATGTAGTCACGGAGCGACGGTAGGACAGATTGACAAAGAGGCGCTTTTTTATTTAAGAGCTCGTGGAATAGATGAAACAAAAGCACGGCTTATGATGATGAATGCTTTTACTCATGAAGTTATACAAAAAATAGTGATACCTCCTTTGAGGAAAAGAATAGATGAACTGGTGGAAAGAAGGCTAAGAGGAGAACTGGCAAAATGCCATGAATGTGCCTACAATTGTGAATGTTAAAAATTTATTAACAAGAAGTTACAGAAATATAAAATGACATATCCGAGCTTACCTGGTATTTAACAGTGATCTGTAAAAAAAATATCTCAGTCATGAATTATGATATTAAAAAAATAAGAAATTGCTTCCCTGTGCTTGAGCAGAAAGTAAATAGTAAACCTCTCGTTTACCTTGACAATGCAGCTTCAACCCAGAAACCTTTACAGGTGTTGATGACCGAAAAAATATTACATGATGAATTTTACGGAAATATACACAGGGCTGCTCATTTTATGGCCGACAAAGCTACAAATGAATTCGAAGCTGTAAGAGATAAAGTACAACTGCTTATCAATGCAGAAACGAGAAAAGAGATTATTTTTACAAAAGGCACAACAGAGAGTGTGAACCTTGTTGCGTCCTCATTCGGAGAACAGTTTATAAACAGGGGCGATGAGATTATTATTTCGGAAATGGAGCATCACTCAAACATTGTCCCATGGCAATTACTGGCTGTTAAAAAGGGTGCCAAAATAGTTAAGCTGCCCTTTTCCGACACAGGAGAGTTGCAAACAGGGATCCTTCCGGAACTTATCAACTCAAAAACTAAACTCCTCGCAGTTACACATGTTTCCAATGTTCTGGGAACCATTAATCCTGTTGCAGAGATAATTGAGACAGCTCATAATAAAAATGTTGCAGTTTTTGTTGACGGTGCACAGGCAGTTCAACATTTACCTGTCAATGTGCAGGAACTTGATGCTGATTTTTATGCATTTTCAGCTCATAAAATGTATGGCCCCAATGGGGTGGGAATATTATACGGAAAAGAGAAATGGCTTGAACAGATGCCTCCTTACCAGGGGGGAGGTGAGATGATATCCCAGGTTACCTTTGATAAAACAACATTTACAGAAATCCCTTTAAAATTTGAAGCCGGGACACCCAATATAACAGGGATAATTTCTTTTGGGGCAACTATTGATATTATCAATGAAACCGGCATTGAAAATATTATGAACTGGGAACAAAACCTTCTTCACTATGCTACAAAAGAGCTGAAAAAAATAGAAGGCATTGAAATATATGGAGAATCGCCCCAAAAAGCTGGTGTGATCTCTTTTAATATTGAAGGCATTCATTCATATGACCTTGGAATACTTCTCGATCAAATGGGAGTAGCTGTCCGCACAGGCCATCATTGTGCCGATCCTGTTATGGATCACTACAATATATCCGGAACAATAAGGGCATCATTTGCAATGTATAATACTCATGAAGAGATAGACCGTTTTATTAAGGCTCTTATTAAAGCAAAAGGGATGTTAGAATAAGCTAAATTTCTTTAAAAAGACCCTTCTTCTTTTAAAAAATATGTAAGCAACAGCAAAATGAGGATCATTAATTTGCTGCAACATCAAAAATTCCGAAATTTGCGCGAGCAATTATAGAATTTATTATCATGACTATCGAAGAGATTCAACAAAATATTATAGAAGAGTTTTCGGTTTTTGAAGACTGGATGGATAAATATTCCTATCTCATAGAACTTGGCAATGAGCTGGAAGGCCTTGACCCAAAAGAGAAGAACGAACAGAACCTCATCAAAGGATGCCAGTCCAGGGTATGGCTGTCAGCAGAAAAAAAGGAAGGTAAAATAATTTTCCGGGGTGATAGTGATGCCCTAATAGTGAAGGGATTGGCAGCATTGCTGCTGCGAGTTTTTTCCGGCCATACCCCGGAAGAAATCCTTGAAAGCGAACTGCATTTTATAGAGGATCTGGGTTTGAAAAATCATCTCTCGCCGACACGTTCAAACGGACTTTTAGCGATGATAAAACAAATCAGGCTTTATGCTGTTGCATATAAAAGACTTGAAGAAAAAGGAGGAAATTAAAATGGATACCAAAATTGATAAAATAATAGAAAAACTTAAAGAAGTATATGATCCGGAGATACCGGTTAACATTTATGACCTGGGACTCATATATAATGTTAATGTGGACCATAATAATAATGCTCATATAATAATGACCCTGACTGCACCTGGGTGCCCGCTGGCCGATGTCCTGGTAGAGGATGTATCAAAGGCAGCAGAATCGGTAAAAGGAATAAAAAAAGTTAAGGTTGACCTTACCTTTGATCCGCCATGGGATAAATCTATGATGAGTGAAGAGGCCAGGCTGGAACTCGGCTTCTTCTGATAATCTGCTACTATAGGGGCAAATAGAAATAGGAGCGAATGGAAGTATCAAAACAGATAAAATCTAAAGCTGCTTCACTCGGCTTTATGGAATGTGCTATTATTCCGGCAGATTTCCTGTCAGAAGAAAAAGAACGGTTACAATCCTGGCTGGATAATAATATGCACGGGGAAATGGGCTATATGGCCAGAAATATTGATAAGCGGCTGGATCCGCGACTGCTGGTTGAGAATGCAAAATCTGTCATAGTTGTTCTTCAGAATTATTTTCCCGGAGAGGGACAGAGAGATTCTTCTGCACCTGTTTTGTCAAAATATGCATACGGAAAGGATTATCATTATGTAATAAAAAATAAACTGAAAAAAATGCTGAGTTTTATTCAGGAAAAAATTAAAAATTGCCACGGCCGTCCGTTTGTTGACTCAGCTCCTGTTTTGGAAAGGGCATGGGCACGAAGAGCAGGCCTGGGCTGGATCGGGAAAAACAGCAATCTTATCTCTGCCAGCCATGGAAGTTTTTTCTTTATTGGCGAACTCATAGTTGATGTTATCCTTCCTTATGACAATCCTGAACCGGTGGCCGACCATTGCGGAAATTGTACAAGATGCATTGATGCCTGTCCTTCAAAAGCGATAGTTGCCGGAAGAGTGATTGATGCCCGCAAGTGTATCTCCTACCAGACAACAGAGATGAAGGGGATGCCCGGTGAAAACCAGGATATCAACTTAAAAAACCGCGTATTCGGATGTGATATTTGTCAGGATGTTTGTCCCTGGAATTCCGGATCAAAGCCACACAATGATCCTGATCTGAAACCTTCGTTACAGCTGCTTGAACTTAGTCGTGAAGAGTGGCACAATATGGACATATCATTGTTCAACCGTTTATTTAAAAATTCAGCAGTGAAGCGGACCGGTTTTCCGGGACTGAAAAGAAATTTAAGTTTTTGTTGCAATCCGGAGGAGACAGGTAATAAATGACTTTAAAAATAAATATAAATTGATTCAAAAAAATATTTATTAAACCTTTTTCGTTCAATAATTAATTTTGTAAAACCTGGAATGACAACCGGAAAATCAAAAAATACAAAAATCAGGAAAAAAAATCCTAAAAAAAGTAACAGTAAGAAGCGACAGATGAACAGATATAAAAAATTTTTTTTGTTCATAGCAAAAGTCTTTCTGGCAGGATTAATACTTTTCTTTTTATTTTTCATGGCGGTATATCTCGGTTTTACGGGACATGTCCCTTCTTCACGACAATTACACGAAATAGTAAATCCACAGGCATCAGAAGTATATTCGGAGGACGGGGAATTACTGGGCCGCTACTATATGGAAAATCGAAGCAATGTGAGCTTTGAAGAAATATCTCCCAATGTCATAAATGCATTAATTGCCACCGAAGATGCACGTTTTTATGAACACAGGGGAATTGATGAGATCGCATTGATGAGAGTATTGATTAAAACTATTATACTGAACGACCGCAGTTCAGGCGGAGGAAGCACATTAAGCCAGCAAATCGCCAAAAACCTTTTTCCAAGGAATGATATCGGCTTTATTTCATTACCGGTTAATAAACTGCGGGAATCAATAATAGCCTACCGCCTTGAACGTATCTACAGCAAAGAAGATATACTTACCTTATATCTTAACACTGTGCCATTCGGTGAAAATATTTTTGGTATTGAAGTGGCTGCTGAACGATATTTCAGCAAAAAGCCTGCCCGGCTCACAGTGGATGAGGCAGCTGTAATTATAGGCATGTTAAAAGCGAACAACAGGTATAATCCAAGACTTAATCCTGAAAAATCAAAGGATCGCCGGAATGTAGTCATCGCACAGATGGTTAAAAATGACTTCCTGACTGAAGAAGAAGGGAGATATTTCTCAGAAAAACCTCTTGAGATACATTATAAAAGGATATCTTACAATGAAGGCCCTGCTCCATATTTTGTGGAGATGTTGAAACCGGAACTACTTGACTGGTGTGAAGAACATATTAAAGAAAACGGAAAACCGTATAATTTATATACTGACGGACTGATAATTAAGACAACACTTAATTATGATTATCAATATTATGCCCGTCAGTCGGTTGCTGAGTATATGAAGAACCTGCAGAATGTCTTTGATGACCACTGGAAGAACAGGGATCCATGGGATGATAATAAAGATATTCTTACCAGGGCTGTTCAAAGGACTGAACGTTATAAAAATATGATTGCCGCAGGATACTCCCCTGAACAGACGGAAGCTGCATTTAATAAAATGATCAAAACACAACTCTTTACATGGGACGGGCTCATGGAAACAGAATCAACCCCTTTGGATTCCGTAAAACATTATCTTCGCTTTCTGAATGCAGGATTTTTAGCCATCGAACCTTCTTCAGGAAAATTAAAAGCATGGGTAGGTGGCATCGATTTCCGGTTCTTTAAATATGACCATGTACTCTCTGAACGACAAACCGGATCCACTTTCAAACCATTCGTCTATCTCGCCGCCCTTGAAAATGGCATAAGCCCTTTTAACTATTTTCCCAATACTAAAAAGGTCTATAAGGAATACCAGGACTGGTCACCAGATAATTCACACGATGATTATACAGGGTATTACACTATGGAGGGGGCGCTGGCCCACTCTGTCAACACCATTTCTGTGGATATTTTAATGGAAGCCGGGATTGATAATACAATTGAGGTAATAGGTAAACTCGGACTGGATAATGAACTTCCGGAAGTGCCTTCTCTGGCGCTGGGGGTAACATCAGTAAGCCTGAAAGATATGCTCTTCTCCTATGCAACTATTATTAACAACGGAAAAAGAGTAAGCCCAAACTATCTGGTATCTGTTTCTGATAAAAATGGAAATCTGCTGGAGGAATTTATTCAACCGCAGGCATTATCAACCGGCCTTGAGCCCCAAAATTGTAAAATCATCAGACATATGATGGAATCGGTGATTAATGAAGGCACAGGTAACGGAATCCGTTCCATTTATAAGATCCCCGGTGATTTTGCAGGGAAAACCGGCACCACACAAAATCAATCTGACGGCTGGTTTGTTGGAATCACGCCTCATCTTGTAGCAGGATGCTGGGTGGGAGCAGAAGATCCGGGAATTCATTTCAGAACCATAACTTATGGCCAGGGAGCCTATATGGCATTGCCCATAGTTGGAAAATTTTATCATAAATTATACAGGGACCCCCGATATAAAGACCTGCAGTATGCCCGTTTTCCTGAACTGGATAAACAACTGCTTGCAGATCTTGATTTACCGGCATACAAAGAAATGCTTGAATTAGAGAAAAAAGACAACCTGCTCGACCTCATCTTCGCAGGGAAAAGCCGAAAAGAGAAAGAAGACGAACTTGTAAAGATCAAAAAACCCCGGGTGCGAGAAGAGAAAAAAAACCTGTGGCAGTCAATTAAGAATATATTTAAAAAGAAGTAAATGAATGTTAGCGAAACTGTTACTTAGTAAGGAACCTGCTTTTATTTTTTCTGATTTTTGTCGAACTTTCCAATGCATTTCAATATCTTTATAAAAAAAGACAATGACTGTAAAAATTCCAAAACTTATAAAGGATGATCCATGGCTTGTGCCATACACTAATACCATCCTCGACCGTATTTTCAGAGCAGAAAAAAAAGAGGAGGAGCTTACAGGTGGCCTGTCACTTTATAATTTTGCCGGCGGTCACCTGTACTTCGGACTTCATAAAACCGGAAAGGGCTGGGTTATAAGGGAATGGGCCCCAAATGCAACTCATATTTATCTTATTGGGTCATTTAACGATTGGGAGGAAAAAAAAGAATTTGCCTTTCATCCTCTCCAACACGGAATATGGGAACTAAAGATGAAAGAGGATGCGCTTCGGCACGGTGATCTGTATGCACTTTCATTGCATTGGGCGTTAGACTTCGGCAAGCGTATCCCCGCATGGGCAAAATATGTTATCCAGGATCCTGAAACCAATATGTTCAATGCGTGCATATGGCACCCTGATGAACCATATCAATGGAATAATAATAAGTTTCATGGCAGGGGTGAGCCACCCCTGATTTATGAAGCTCACACAGGAATGGCAGGAGAAGAGGAACGGGTACATACTTATAATGAATTCAGAGAAAAGATGCTACCCCGCATTAAGTCCCTTGGCTATAACACAGTACAACTTATGGCTATCCCTGAACATCCTTATTATGGCAGCTTCGGCTATCACGTTTCAAGCTTTTTTGCCCCTTCGTCAAGATTTGGGACACCCGAAGAGCTGAAGCAACTTATAGATGAGGCTCATGGTATGGGAATGGCAGTTATAATGGATCTGGTTCATTCTCATACAGTAAGAAATGAAATTGAAGGACTGGGTAAATATGACGGTACGCATTACCAGTTTTTTCATGAAGGGGGTAAAGGCATTCATCCTGCCTGGGATTCATACTGTTTCAATTATGGAAAAAACGAAGTATTACATTTCCTCCTTTCCAACATTAAATTCTGGATGGAAGAGTTCAGATTCGACGGTTTCCGTTTCGATGGCGTTACCAGCATGTTATATTTTGATCACGGACTTGGAAAGGCTTTTACAAATTATGCAGATTATTTCGGTCCAAATGTTGATGAGGAGGCTACTACATATTTTATTCTGGCTAATAAACTTATGAAACAGGTTAATCCGTCCTCTATTTCTATAGCCGAAGATATGAGCGGCATGCCCGGTCTGGCAGTTTCAATCGAAAACGGTGGACTCGGATTTGATTATAGAATGGCAATGGGTATTCCTGATTACTGGATCAAAATTATCAAAGAAAAAAAGGATGAAGAGTGGTGTGTCGGGGAAATATTTTATAACCTGACGTCAAAAAGGCTTGACGAAAAAGTAGTCAGCTATGCTGAATCACACGACCAGGCGCTGGTAGGTGACAAGACACTTATCTTTCGTTTGATCGATAAGGAGATGTATTACAGTATGCGTAAGGACCAGCCCAACATGATTGTTGACAGGGGAATAGCGCTCCATAAAATGATAAGATTAATAACTGCAACCACAGCAGGAGGCGCTTATCTTAATTTTATGGGCAATGAATTCGGCCATCCCGAGTGGATAGACTTCCCCAGAGCAGGGAATGGATGGTCTTACAAATACTGCCGCCGCATTTGGAGCATTGCAGAAGATCCTGAACTGAAATACCACTGGTTGAACGATTTCGACAGAGATATGATCAGACTGATAAGAGATCACAAACTGCTGACAATACCTCCGGTTGACCTCGTACTGGAAAATCACCGTGATAAAGTTCTGGCTTACCACCGCGGACTGTTTCTTTTTGTATTCAATTTTAACCCTGTTCAATCATTCACCGGATACGGCATACCACTCGGGCCGGGAAAGTATGAAATAGTTTTGAACACCGACTCGGGAATATACGGGGGAAATGACCTCGTTGACGAGAATATCCCATACTATACCCTTCCAAGCGGAAACATTAGCAGTCAGCATTACCTGAAACTCTATCTGCCGGCACGCACAGCTCTGGTGTTTAAAAAAATCGATATCGCAAAAATCAGATGATATGAACTCCAAATTTCAAACACATATTGAAATACCTGAATATAAATGGAAAACCGGCTATCATAAAATGAATATCTTTATTGGATCATGCTTTACCGAAAATATCGGGGGCAAAATGAAAGAAATGAAGTTCCAGGCAGACATCAATCCTTTTGGAATTCTCTATAACCCGGTTTCAGTGGCAAATGCTTTAAAGTTTCTTACGCAAAAGAAAAAATTCACCAAACAGGATCTTATATACCACGACGGATTGTGGCACAGTTTTTTTCATCATGGCCGTTTCTCATCTCCGAATGCAGGTAAAACCCTTGCCGAAATAAACAAAAGAATAGATTATTCATCTGATATCCTCCAAAAAGCGGAATTCTTATTTCTCACTTTTGGAACCTCCCGGGTTTATGAATATAAAGCAACCGGACAAATAGTTTCAAATTGTCATAAAATACCGGAAAAAGAATTTAAAAGATTCCGCCTTGATCCTGATCAAATACTAAAAAAGTACATAATGTTACTTCCTGAAATCATTGAAAACAATCCCGGACTGAAAATTATTTTTTCTGTAAGCCCTGTCCGCCATTGGAGAGATGGTGCAATAGAAAACCAGAGAAGCAAAGCATCTCTTATCCTTGCCGTTGACAAGATCATTAACCACTTTGGCAAAGACCGGTGCGATTATTTCCCCGGATATGAAATTCTGATGGATGAGTTGCGCGATTACCGTTTCTACAGCGAAGATATGATACACCTTTCTGATGCAGCCGTCAATCATATATGGGACATTTTTCAGGAAAATATGATAGATGATGAGAGTAAACAGATATCAGCAGAAATTAAAAAAATAATAAGCGCCTCGACTCATAAACCCTTTAATAAATATACAAAAGAACACCTCGCTTTTTTAAAGAGCAGCTTAAAAAATTCGGTTGGTTTTCATAAGAAATTTCCGTATATTAATGTTACTTATGAAAAAAATTATTTTTCTAATGAAATAGCTGAAATTAAAAAAGTTATAAAATAATTTGCCATTGATTATGAGTTATCTCAAATTTGATAAAAGTCAGTTAATAAATCTGGGATTTTCCCTGAATCGGGAAATACTCAAAGCTAACGAGGCAGGATGTTACAGCAGCACCACGCTTAATGGCTGCAATACCCGCAGGTATCATGGCCTGCTGATCTGTCCCGTAAACAATTTCAACAATGAAAAACATCTGCTTCTTTCATCCCTCGATGTTTCTCTTGTAAATGACGAGGAGGAAATAGAGCTGGCAATTCACAGATATAAAGATGGCATATATCAGCCTAAAGGACATAAATTTCTGAGGGATATAGAATTTGGGCATACAGCGATAACAACATACAGGTTTGGTGAAGTAATTATTAAGTTAGAAAAAATTCTTTCAGCAAAAAATTACCAGGTATTTATCAGGTATTCCCTTGAAAATGCGCCTGACAAAATGATCTTCAGGTTTAAGCCTTTCCTGGCATTCCGGAACATCCACAATCTCAGCAAGGCAAATCTTTTTGTTAACAGAAGATATAATCCTGTACAAAACGGTATCAGCATAAGTCTTTATGAGGGCTATCCCGACTTGTTCATGCAATTTAGCAAAGAAGTTGAATTTATTCCGGCGCCCGACTGGTATTACAACTTTGAATATCCGGAAGAACTTAAAAGAGGCTATGATTACCTGGAGGATCTTTTTGTTCCGGGATATTTTGAACTCTCTTTAAATCCCGGTGAAAATGTAATTTTTTCATCAGGCATTGAAAATACCACGCCCATATCAATAAAACAGAGAGTTACAAGGGAGGTAAACAGAGAGCCTGACCGCTTTACATTTATCAGGGCCCTCGGTAACGCAGGCAAACAGTTTATATACCGGAAAAAAAATGAAACAGGGATAAGTGCAGGATTTCCATGGTATGACAATATTACCCGACAGGCATTCATTTCTTTGCCGGGGATGGCAATAGCAACAAATAATAATTATCTCTATTCCGAAGTTTTAAATACATATAAGCGTTATTTCAAAGACGGGCAATTCCCGGATAACATATGCGCGGAGAAACCTGTCTTTCATTCAGCCGATGCTCCGCTATGGTTTATCTGGGCTGTTCAGCATTATACAAAAACAAAAAGATCGCCGCTGGGATTTTGGCTTAACTACAATAATACCATTAAAAGAATTCTGGATTCATACAGGGAATCAGAATTGTTATACACCGGAGCTACAAAAGAGGGATTGATATTTGCCGGAAAAGAGAATACGGCATTAACATGGATGGATTCCTGTGTAGATGGCAAGCCGGTTGAGATCCGGTCAGGACTGGCAGTTGAAATAAATGCCCTTTGGTATAATGCAGTTAGTTTTGCTTTGGAAATGGCAAAGCTTTCAAAAGATAATAAATTTGTTCTTCAATGGAATGACATGCCCAAAAAGATAGGCAATGCCTTCCTCCAGACATTCAGCGACCAGGGACACGATCATTTGGCAGATGTTGTAAGTAACGGCACAGCCGACTGGTCGGTTCGGCCTAATATGGTCATAGCTGCTGCAATGGATTATTCACCTCTGACAAGAGAACAAAAAAAGTTGATACTGAATGCTGCTAAACAAAAATTACTGACTAAACGAGGCCTGCGGACCCTTGCTCCTGATCATATAAATTATAAAGGAGTAGTTGAAGAAGCCTATTACAAACGTGAGGAATCTTACCACCGGGGAGCTGTTTATCCATGGTTAATGCAATTTTTCGTTCAGGCATATCTCAATGTTCATGGCCGGGGAGGACTTACTTTTGTTAAGCAACTGATGGAGATTTTTGAAGAAGAAATGACGGAACATTGCGTTGGAACACTTTCGGAAATGTACGACGGTGATCCTCCCCATAAAGCCAGGGGAGCTGTTTCCCAGGCATGGAATGTAGCAGGTGTGGCCTATGCCATAAATTTAATCAATAATTACAAATAAAAAGATTCCTGACAGGAATTTTATAAAATGACTTTATGTGTTGCCTGTTTACCGCTTTTCCGGATTAAAAAAAATTAAATGGCAAAAATGAAACGAGCATGATTGTAAAATCACTCAAGAGTATGATTAAAACTTAAGCGAGTTCCATACTATACCTTTGAAAATTAACAATTTTAATAGTATGAAACGAGCATGATTGTAAAATCAC
>CAZIOB010000142.1:0-33604 GCA_964540755.1 uncultured Prolixibacteraceae bacterium
GTAATACTGGGATATGTGCCGATTTCGGCAGTCATTTTCGGGGGAACGGCAATATCACCGGTGTTAAGTATTTCAACAGGCTGATCGAACCATACTGGCTGTTCAGCATCTTTCATAAACCGGCCAACAGCATAATATGTGGGATTACGGACAATATTCGCAACATTTATTTTCCAATTTTTATCCGACTGGTCATAGCCAAGCCTTTTCCCGTCATTATTATGAAAGATAAGAATAAACTTCCCATTGCTTAGTCTGTATAACGGACAAGGAGACATTGGATGTTTTATACCTTCACCGCCATCCTGATACCTTAACATTTGCGGCTTAGTCCATGTCATGCCATTATCTGCCGACACAGAATAATATATATAACCCGACATATTTCTCATTACGGTAAACAGTCGCCCGTCGGGCAACAAAACAACAGCAGGCTCCTGGGCGACTGACATATGCGGATAGACCGGATTTTTTACTTCAAGGCCCTTATCCTTCTCCGGATACCACTCTATCTCAATATCTGCCGGTGCAGGATTATCATCAATATTCATAAAACGCATGAAATAGCAACGGCTGTCAGAATTAACCCAGTTCTTCTCACTCTTCATTACAGAATTTGAAGTTGTCAGGGTGTATCCTGCAAACCATTTCCCCTCACTGTCCTTTATTGGTTTCTGCCAAACGATCCAGTTTTTAGGATATTTCTTATCAGGATTATCATATTTTGATCGTGACATGTCAATCTCCTGTGGTTCTGTCCAGTTATTCCCGTTATCATCTGAATAAATACATCCCATTGTGCCGCTTCCCTGGCGGTTATTATCATATATCTCCGTCTCTTTTGTATAAAAAACATAGATCCTGCCTTTTGACGAAACTATAGGAAATCCCCAGCTTGCCTGCAATCCACCTTTCCCATACCTGGCTCCTGCAAGGTATTTCGGGGCTGACCAGTTTTCGACATCTTTGCTGCGGGCTAATACCAGGTGATTGTTCCCTTTCCCCTCCACAGAACTTTGTGTCCATAAGGCAAGCAGCTCATCACTTTGAGGCGCCTTAAAAACAAGAAAATGCTCATTGTCGCCATTATAAATCCCGGAACCTGTCGGTAAAAAAACATTAATATCAGGGTTACTCCTCTCCCACTCTATATCAGAATCGCCCAAAGGGATATCCTCCCCGTATTTTCCAAAAGGATAAGCATATTTTATCAGTTCATCGCGGCTGAAGAGATGCTTGATTTCAGATTTATTTGCCTGATCTCCTTTCTGTCCGCAACAATGGAGATAATTCCCGATTGCTTCCGAGGTTGTCAGGTACCTGTCATATATTCTCAACATTTTTACATACCCGTCGATATCAGGCGCTACCTTTAACTGCCTGCTGCCATTAATGTTACTGATACTTTTATCGAACCATGACCAGCCCTGCAATCTGTATCTTCCTCCGTCACACAGCTTGCCGTTTACAACTGAAGTAAGCAGATTTGCATGGCCATCGACGACAAACACAATATGATTTTCACCAGTTGTTATCATTCCCGGATCAGTATCAAGAGAATCACTTATATCACCATCATTTAAAATCAACTCGAAAGTCCTTTCGGGAGTCATTTCAATCTTTAAGCCATTACCCCGTGAATCAGTATTATCTAACAATACTTGTCCGGTTCTTAATTCATCAATATTTACTAATATCTCAATTGAAAACGAACCATCTTGTAAAGACGGGAATTCCGCGAAATTCAGTCCTGACTGGCCGGAAATATTATTTTTTTCAAGCAAAAGGCCTCTCCTTGTTACTTGTCCTTTGGTTCCCTGTTCCCATAACTCTTCCAGTAAATTCCTGTCTATTTCGTGCACCCTGGCCACTGTTTTCTGAGTTTCTGTTATCCAAAACTTCCCATTTTCTTCTATCATATCAGGATAACTCATACCCCTCAGTTCCGGGGGTCCATATAGTAAAACTTCAGGCTGTGACCAATATATTTTACCGTCTTTTTCAATCCCGCCGGACATCCAAACAGGATTGCGGTGTCCTTTATATCCTTTTATATTGTTATTGTGATGCCATAAAAGATATTTACCATCAGATGTTTTAAAAACACGGGGACAAGCTCTTGGATTTTTCAAAACCCTTCCATCGGCATATTGAATATATTCCGGAGTGCTCCATGTTTTTCCATTATCATCACTGTAAGCATTTGCCGGATACCCTTCACTGGTCCTGTAAGAACAATAAAGGCCTCCACTGTTCAAAGGCACAACATTATGCTCCTCCTGGGTCACTCCAAGGGGTGTGTAACTGATACCAGTATTACCTTCAGGCAGAAGCTCCCAGTTAAGCCTGGAAACATCTTTTTCAGTATTTATATTATCAGATCTGTAAAGAAATCCCTCTCCCATATCCTGTGGATGAATGCCCATCTTTGTAAAGGAGAAATACATAGAATTCTCATGTGAAAAGGGTTTGGAGATGCCCCAGAAAAGCTGTACCTCACCATTCCATGGATTTATATAGTCGAGAGTTGTTTTTCTCATGGGTATCCTGTGGCGGTCCGACCAGGTACGGCCGTTGTCATCCGAATACTTAAAACAGTACCAGCCCAATTCGGTATTATGACGAAGCGGCTTACCATCCGGATAGCTATCAATCTTATCACCATTGAAAGTATAAAAAACATAGATCCTTCCGTATGGGGTAACAGAGGGTATGCCCCATGATGAAGGCGGGGCATCAGACTCTTCAATATTTACGAGCGGGGACCAGTTCTTTCCCTTGTCAGGGCTAATTGAAGCAACCATATGCTGGCCTTTCTGGCTTTCAGTTCCCGGGCCTGTTGTCATCACACATATCCAGTCGCCGTTTTTGGCTACAACCACATAAGGCTGATCAGCGTAATTCTCATCAGGTATGATACTTAGTGCATTATCTATATTTCTCCAGTCATCTCCTTGTGAAAAAGAATCCACAGGGACAAAACCTAAAAGAGAAAACAGAAACATGCTAAAAAATTGTTTTAATAAATTCTTCATGGTTATAGTCTTTTATTTAATTTATATCTAACTATTTTTTTTAACCGGACAATGATATTATTAATAAATAATACGGTGTATTCACTTAACACTTGGTTTAATAATCTTTCTATCTTTTTTTGCATCCAGAGTGGATATCCCTTCTGCATAAATTATATTTCCATTGTAAGCATCATGGCATCTTACAATAACCTGCGGCTCATCATAAGCAACCCACTGGATTCCCTCTTTTTTGGGAATAGCAGTTTTAATAACATTATTAACTTGTATCACACCATAATATTTATTTCGCATCTCCTTGTAATTAAGCTCATTAGGGAAACCTGAAACCCACTTTATTTTAACAGGCCATCCTTCTGAATCAAACCAGCCACCATAAGGTGGATTACCTGCTGTTGCAATGGGATGGTTACCTGAATTTATTGGTCCGATCATAAATTCCCAGACATTGTCAGATATCTGTATCGCAAATGCATTATGAAGATCACCGGTAAAAATTATAACAGGTTTCTCCAGGTCATCAAAAAATTTCAAAAGTTCATCACGCTCCTTTACAGCTCCGGTAAATCCGTCTTCTTTAACCGACCTGCCTTTAACTGTCTTTGGTTCTTCATCACTATTTATATACATATGAAAATTTGTATGATAGATCATCCATGAAACTGTAGAAAAGATAAAAATAAAATCTGCATCAGAACTCGTTATCTTATCTTTCAACCATTTTTTTTGCGTCTCTCCTAAAATAAACTGATCATAATCATGGGCTTTTTCAGGCAAATAACGGGTGCGCTCTCCCCTGGTATCAAGAGCAAAAAAGTGACAATTGGTTATCTGCCAGTCGAAATAGTGATGTGTTCCAATACTGTACAGGACCTCTTCATCATGACTAAATTCCGGGGAAATACGTATTGTATGACTATCAACTATCTCTTTAAATTCATATACTCCCGAATTCTTTTGATTGGTCCATACATGTATATTGCTAATAGCTTCTTTGCGTAATTGCAAAAAATCTCCCGAGGCATCCTGCAAAAGATCCGATCCTTTTTTTACAGATGCTGTGCTCCTTATAACAGACTGACGAGTATGAGAATCATAATTTGACCAGCCTGCATATTCATACCAGGGTTTAAGTCCTGCATCACGGTATAACCATACTCCCTCTTTCAATCCTATTTCACCGGTACCTCCTTTTTCAGGGCCTATTTCATGATCATCATACATCTGCAAAAAAGGAACCTGCCTAAAATAATTAACCATCTGATCGTCTCTGTCCATATATATCTTATAATCTTTCCTGTAAATATCCAGTTCCCATGGCGGCCTTGATTTCTGTCTTTCCTCTTCATATATATAATCGCCATTAAAGAAAAAGAAACTTAAATTTTTGTGATTTCTCAGAAGCTGATAATATGCAGGGCATTCCCCTGAACGGTAATCCGAGTTCTTATTATTTCCAAAACCTGTTCCGAAGCAGAAATTGAATAAACCTTCCGGATTACTAACAGCCTTAAACATTTCAGAAGAGGGTAAAGTATGAAAAGAATGAAAGCCCGGTTCATAATCCATTCGTGTATCAATCAAATGGCCATCCATTACAACTCCATAATAATATTCAGTATTGGGCTTCAATCCTGTTAAGTCCACATAACCTGTATTATCATCTTCTTCACTTGTATTACCTCTAACACTGATACTTTCGGGCGATATCGGTAATTTTGTATCATATACAATACTGAATTCCCTTGGCTTTTTTGTACGAATCCATACACGCATACTATTTGCAGTGGGTTTACCAAGCAGAGGACCGTGGGTCAGGTCGCTGGAATTAATAGGAAAAACATGATTTGCAACAGGATCGGGCCACACCAGCTTTTCAATTTGTCCATATGCCAATAAACTATTAAAAATAATAGCTATTAGCATAAAAAATTGATTAAAAACTAGTTTTTTTGTATTCATAGCAGACTTCTTTTATATTATTTATATTTACATTTATTATAAAAAGGTTATAACCTTATTTTATTCCCGTAGATTACTTTTCAATATATTTTTTCCACAGATATACAGCTTCATCAGGGCCATCAACTACTGTTATAATTGCCAGTCCCTCCGGACCAAGATTTTCAAACAGCCAATCGAGGTCCTTTTCACTTATCTCACCCCAAATAATCAGTGGCTTCTTCGCCATTATTTTTCTATAAACAGGCTCCAGGGATTCAGCCGACGGCCCCCCGCTGTCAATATGTAACTCAAGGGCTGTAAAATTCATCGTCAAATATTGTTCATAGGGGAAATAGCCATTGGAATGCTGGTGCATGATACACCCGTCAAATGCATTAACTATCTTTTCATCCCATGGTCGTATAAAAATATCATACATATCAGGAGATAAAAGCGCCGCAGCATCTTCCTGGTGCCAAATAGTACCTTTAGGAGCCCAGACATTGTAATAAAAAGAACCTGTTCCTCCATAAAAATCCGGTATCAGGTCGATCTGAAATTTTCCAAAGCTAATCCAGAAATCTGTCAGCTTTTCGGCAACAGCCTTTATCTCATCAGGCTTCTCAAACATAGTAAATACAAAATTCTCTCCCCCGTAAAGAGCTGAAAGAAGATCTGAAATTCCCCTCATCCGCGTTGTTCCGAAGGGATACCTTCCATTGCTTCTTACCGCTCCCTTCTCCAGAAATTCAACTCCTTTCCGTACCCATGGATTATCCATAGAAAATTCAGGAAGATCATCACTACCTTTAAATCCCGGTATTGATTCCGCATGTATAGAGCCCGAGGAATAACTACTTAAAATAACAGGACAACCCAATGCTGCCTCTAACCATGGTATTCCCCAATAGATGCTTGCGCTCCAAATGAAATCACCACCACACTCTTCATGCCTATCAAACAAATAATCAAAGTCATCGAGATAACTTTCAACATTGAAATGATCAGGGACAAGGTTTATTCTTTCCGGAATAGACCTGCCGGCAGGATACCTGTGCACGGGATATTCACTCCCGTAAAAAAATCCAAACAGGGGCCTCTCATTCTCTTTTTTATAAAATGATTTAAACTGTTTTACCCTTTCATCTATGCTTTTATATAACTTGTTATCCATAACTATAATTTCTAATGAGTCAGAACAAGTTCAATCACAGGAATATTTAATTCAGACATCTTTTCATGAAGAATAAGGTATAAATTATCTTTATCAACAACTCTCATAGAGTCATCAACCTGAGATTTATCAGCTATCCTTATCTCTGATGAATCATATAACCATTTGGCCTTCATTATTTTTCCCCTATATCCGGGCAGGCACAATTCCTTTGATCTATTCTCTGTTAAATGTATATAAAGCCTGTCCTTTTCAGCATTATATGTCAACATACATCCTTCAGGCGCCTTGAATTCTTCCGGAGCGTATGTACAGTTATATATGGAAGAGGAGTTTGATTTCATCCATATACCGATATCATCAAGAATTTCCATTGAATTGTCATCAAAAGAACCCTGGCCGGTTGGTCCGACATTAAGCAAAAAATTTCCACCCTTACTTACACTTTCAATTAAAGTTTCAATTAATTGTTTTGAACTTTTCCAATTATGATGATGCTTCGAATATCCCCAGCTTCCATTCATTGACACGCAAGTTTCCCAGGCCTCTTCAATCCTGCCTGAAGGCATTTCATTATCCCCGGTAGAAAAATAATCTCCCAAATTATTCCCGATTCGTCCATTTATTAAGCAATCCGGTTGCAAAGACACGACGTGTGCTTTCAAATCTTTGCTCATCTGCTCCGTCAATTTATAGGGAACATCAAACCACATAATATCAATTTTACCATAATTTGTCAGCAGCTCTTCCACCTGATTAAATACAAGACCATAGTAATACGACTTAAAATCCTCTTTGCTCTGAGGAGGAAAATCCCATGTATTCCCATGTGTATTCCAATTTGCACCAGACACGTGATAGTCTCTTGCATTTGAATAGTAAAACCCAAATTTCAATCCGGCTTTTCTGGCTGCCACTGCAAGTTCTGATAAGGGATCCCTTTTAAAGGGAGTAGCATCTATCACATTGTAATCAGAGAACTTGGAATGAAACATGGCAAATCCTTCCTGATGCTTGGCAGTGATCACCATATATTTCATACCCGCCTTTACCGCGCAGTCAACCCATTCTTCCGCATTAAACTCCACAGGATTAAATTCATTCGCCAGCTTCTCGTATTCAGCATTTGGAATCTTCATAGCAAGATTAATTTGCTCCGCGTATTTATTAAGGGGCATAACCTCGCCCTTCCATTCACCGGCAGGGATTGAATATAATCCCCAATGAATAAACATTCCGAATCTCGCATCTGTGAACCACCTGATTTTTTCATTATTATGCTCATCACGAATAGTAAAATCCCCCCTGACAGCGTTAGACGGCTCACAAAAATATATCTCGCTGGAATACCCAAAAATGCATTGAGCCCATAATATTATTAACAGGAGTAACTTCCCTCTATATGGCAATATCATTTTATGGAATTTTTACCTTCTATGATTTATTTTTTTTCAAAACGGTGATTGCCAATAATTTCAGTATTCATCAATGGTCTGTCATAGATCCTTAAACCGGTTACAAGTCCCTTTGGCCTGATCTGGCCTCTTGACAGATCACCTAATTCTATATCATCAAAAGAGATTTTTTCAAGATCAGCTTCATAGCGGGACCATCCGTACTGTCTGAAATTCCTTCCGTTGCATACAATTCCGTCCACTACAAACTGAATTATTTTCGGTCCATTGTCAACTGTCACTGCAACACAGTGTTCACCATATGCATTTATCAGTCCCGGGTCTGAATTCCATCTCTCAATATTACTATCATCATTAATTACAATCTCAATAGAACCAAATTCAGCTGTCTGAATAGTAACCAGCTTATCGTCTGCTACTTGTGACCTGAACAATATCTGTCCCGGATTTATATCGGCCAGTTTAATTCTGAAATCCAATGTAAATCCTTTTTCATATTGGCCTGTTTTATCCTCAGGCATGGTAAGCACATTATTTGGTTGCAGATCATTATGATCCCATTCTGCCACCAGATTTTCCAGCGTTATAGCCTTTCGATCGAATTGTGACCAGATAATATCAAAAAATCCATCGGGAACAGGGTGGCAGCGTGCATTTTCTTTATTTGTTTCGGTAATCCAGTATTTACCATCCTGTTCAATCAGGTCGGGATAACTCATCCTGACCTCAGCTTCCTCTTCATACAGCAATATTTCAGGCTGGCTCCATACTATTCTGCCGTCTTTTTCAATTCCGCCGCTTATCCAGGCAGGATTCCGTGAATTAAAATCTTTACCTCCGTTATTATGGTACCAGAACAGGTATTTGTCATTTTTGCATTTCCATATCCTTGGACAGGCCCTTGGATTTTTCAGCTCTATACCATTTAAATATCGTGGCGGCACCGGAAGGGTCCATGATCTGCCTCCGTCATATGAATAAGATTCAGCAGGATAGCCTGATACAGTACGATGCATACAATATATCGTCCCGTCATTCATCTGGAATATATTCTGCTCTGAATTAATTGGCCCTAATGCTTCATTTTTCAGTCCGTCTTCTGAAACAGGCAGATTAAGCCAGTTTAATTTTGCAACATCTTTTTCCGTATTTATATTGTCACACCTGAAAAACCACCCCTCGCTATCATCAAGCATATATTTACCTATCTTGGTAAAAGCGAACATCATCCCCTCATCGACATCAACAGGCTTGCCGATACCCCACATAATCTGTACTTTTCCAGCCCAGTCATTAACCAGGTCAACATTTGTAGTCCGGACATCCAGCCTGTACCTGTCCGACCAGGTCTTTCCCTCATCATCTGAGTACTTATAACAATACCATCCTAACATATCTTCCCGTATATTTTTCCTGTTGCCCAGACTATGTACCTTATCACCATTATAATCATAAAAAACATAAACTCTCCCATAATCGGTAAGATATGGCATTGCCCATGAGGCAGACTCTTTTCCCGGCTCTTCAATCCTGACAACATCCGACCAGGTATTGCCATGGTCTTCACTTATACAGCTTACGATATGCTGTCCGTCACTTCCTTCATGCCCTTTATTAGTTGTAAATACACACAGCCATTTACCATTATCCAACACTACGACATATGGCTGGTCGCAATATCCGTTAGTATAGATGGAAGTCCCGTTTTTGGCATTTCGCCAATCGTCATCCCCTGCATAAAGATTATTTGTAAAAAAGATCTGAAGACTAACAGCCAGGCAGATAGTCAGTATATAAACATTAATCCGCCCGGACATAACTTTTTTCGGTTTCACCGCATTCACGTTTTCATCATAGTGGCTATCGGCCTGAATCATTTGCTTATTCATTTATAATAATATTTATTAATTAATACATTGTATATTTTTCTCATGCGAAACTCATATCTAATATTACTGATCCTTTAAAAAAAATTTTATATCAAATCTCAATAAAAAATAATTATTTATATGTCCCCCCGTAAATCCATAAAATTCATCAAATCCTTGTCCTGTAGGATTATACGGAAACTGAATGCCATTATGCCATTTTCCAATACAACCAGTATGATAACCAGCAGGCTTTAAAGCTTCGGCTATGGTTATCTCTTCAGGACGCATAGCTTCACGATTAGCTGTTACATTGTGAGTTCCGGTTCGAAGATGATATCTGCCAGTTAATATTGAAGCCCGGCTCGGTGCACAGACAGTACTAACATAAAAGCGTTCAAAACGAACCCCCTGTTGGCCGATTTTATCTATATTAGGCGTTTCCAGATGAGTATTCCCATGAATTGACAAATCACCATACCCCTGATCATCAGTAACAATAAAAAGTATATTGGGCAGATCTTGCACTTCTGTTTTGCATGAAAGCATAAGGCCTTGTAAAGAAGCAGCTACTATAATAAATAATTTATATAAAACAGATCTCTTCATTTTTACTTTTTATATTAAATAATTTTTTAATCTTTCAATGCCTTCCATCTATTTTTCTCAGTAGCTTTTATCTCTTTCCATGACTCTTCATAATCTTTCATAACATCAATGAACCAATTATCATATGATTTTGCAAGATCTTTGACAATCTCCGGATATTTTGTCGAGAGATCATGTCTTTCTGAGGGATCTTCAACCAGGTTAAAAAGCTTAGGCAATAGGGGAACGGCTTCTTCCCATAAAGGTATTACTGTATCACACGGCATCTCCCAATGAGGCTCGGTAGCTCCTTTCCATACAGGGGGATTATCTTTACTCTCCTTCCCCATGGTTTCGGGTATCCCGGGCCAATACAACTTCCATTTCCCTTTAATAACAGCAGCATCAGAATGAGCCACCGGATAATATCTGTTTTTCTGAAAATATATTGACCGGTTAACTATCTCATCTTTGTCAGCATAATCTGTTCCTGTGATAATATGGGAAATATTCTTTCCGTCTGACTGTTCAATAATATCTGCAGAACTGCCGGAAAGACTCAAAAGTGTCGGTAGCCAGTCGCATCCATGAACAGGCATAGTAACAATACTATTTTGAGGGATTTTGCCGGGCCATGAAATAATCGCAGGAACCCTGATCCCCTCTTCAAGAACAATACTTTTTGTACCTGACAATCCTCCCTGAAAACGATAATCATCACCTATGTTCATTGCACCATTATCACTGGTAAAAACAATAATTGTATTATTTATTAAATCCAATTCTTCAAGCTTATCTGTGACCATTCCTACCCCAAAATCCATCGATTCGATCATTGCATACAAGGTAGCCACCTTCTCATTTAATTTACCCTTCCCCCTGTTAAGATATTTATGAATAAGACTGTCAGGTGCCTGATAAGGAATATGTGGCGCGTGATGGCATATGGCCAAAAAAAAGGGATTATTTCTGTTATTCTCAATAAATTCTATAGATCCTTCTGTAATAACATCAGTTAAATATCGCCCGTCGGCAGGCACATTTTTGCCGTTAAGATCAAAATTCCAATCCCAATAATCCTGAATGCCATTCAAAAATCCAAAATAATAATCAAAACCTCTTTTATTAGGATGATATTGTAAATCGTAAAGTCCATTATGCCACTTGCCGACCATTCCGGTAGAATATCCTTCTTCCTTAAAATAATTCCCTATCGTTTTGTATGAAAGAGCGATCCTGTCTATTGCCCTGTTTGATGATACATCAATGGCACCGGTGCGGTGATTATACATTCCTGTTAATATGGCAGCCCTTGCCGGTGCACAAAGGGGCGAGGAACTGTAATAATTTGAAAAACGGATTCCACTGTTCGCCAATTTATTAATTGCCGGGGTTTCAATGTACGGATTTCCATAACATTGAAGGTCGCCGTAACCCAGATCATCAGCGAGAATAAAAACAATATTGGGTTTCTTCGTCTCATTTTTTTCTGCAGGTAAGCACCCCGCTATAAATCCGAATAGTGTTAAATTAAACAGTATCAGTCTCATATTATCTTTTTTTATATCATTGCATTACGAATTATCCAAAATAAACTTTATCTATAACTTTGACCCTCTGCTAAAAAAATCCGTTGATATCAAAATATAAATCTTAAGAGAAAGAGTAATTTAGTCAGAAATCAAATAAGTTTTCAATTGTCTCTTAAGCATAAAAAATCTGTCATATACACTGAAAATATCAAATTAAAATCCTTTTAACACAAGCCTTAAAAAATATTCATAAACTGACGAACTTAATTATTTAATCAAGTATGGATTTCTCTTGCTGTTTTTAACATTAGCGCCACCTGGTCCCCAATCTTCCACTTTGACGTATGAACCGGAAAAAACAGGCATCATAAGTTCGTCATTCCAGGCATCCAGTTCTTTGACCAGCTTTTCCGCAAGATCTGATTTTTGTTCATATAGATTATTGGTTTCGCTTATATCTTCATCAAGGTCGTAAAGTTCAGGAGCATGTCCTCTTTTACGAATAAGTTTCCAGTTACCACTCCGGACAGCCAAAGCTTCACCGGCATGGCGGCGCCAAAAAAGCTGTTGATGTGGTGAATCGGCCTTTTCCCCGATAATATATGGAATAATATTTACTCCATCATATTTTTTGTCATCAGGTTGTTTTATACCCGCCTGGGAAAGTGAAGTGGCAAAAATATCCAGCGTGGACAATGGCATATCATAAACTGTCCCGGCAGTTAAAATTTTGGGCCAGCTAACAATAAAAGGAACCCGGATGCCTCCTTCATACAATTCACCTTTTCCTCCCCGTAATGGCCAATTATTAGCTCCATGAAGAAGCGATCCTCCATTGTCAGTAAAATAAAAAACCAAAGTATTCTGAAGCTGCTCACTTTCTTTTAAAGCATTTATGACATTGCCAATTGCATCATCAAGCATATTTATTTGCGCTAGATATTTCCGACGCCTTTCATTATCAATTTCAGAAAATCTCTTTTCATATTCCTCCCTGGGCTGATGTGGAGCATGAGGAGCATTGAATGCCAAATAAAGGAACCATGGTTGTTTTTGATTTTTATGAATAAAATTAGCGGCCTCATCTCCGAATGCGGTTGTTAAATGCTTTGTAACCTCAACAGGATCGCCATTTCTTTTAATTG
Organism: uncultured Prolixibacteraceae bacterium; assembly: GCA_964540755.1. Classification (GTDB taxonomy): domain Bacteria; phylum Bacteroidota; class Bacteroidia; order Bacteroidales; family Prolixibacteraceae; genus JAAYJR01. The sequence goes on from CAZIOB010000142.1 coordinate 12,702, forward strand.
GTAGATTATACTGCTTTTCTCCCGGTGTCCAATTATAATAATTATGGCCACCTCCAATAAAGCCAAAAGTCTCATCAAATCCACGGTTTTGCGGCAGATGAACTTTGGAAGAGCCAAGGTGCCACTTACCAATCCATCCTGTTTTATATCCTGCATCTTTAAAAAATTCCGGCAACAACCGCTCACTAATGGGAAGTCCTTCCTTTTCGTCCAGTGGATCATAAACAGGATTAAACTCATGGCCAAACCGTTGTTGAACCCTTCCGGTAAGTAATCCTGCCCTTGACGGAGAACAAAACGGACAAGTTACATAACCGTTTGTGCAGATTACCCCTGATTCTGCCAGCTTATTAAGATAAGGAGTAGAAATTAATCTTTTACCTTGAAACCCTATATCTGAATATCCCTGATCATCACTGACAATTATAAGAATGTTAGGAGAATCCTCAGATACATAATTTTGACATGAACTCCCCAAAAAAAGAAATAATCCATAGAATAATAAACTGAATATTATTCTTTTTTTCATGTAAAAAAAATTAATTATTTTCAAAAATATCATGTGGAACTCGTATAATTTTACATTCATGCTCGTTTTATAGTTTTAATTTTAAAATATTCTCTCTAAAAATTATTACATTACTCAGGTATCTTAAGATCTTTTAAGAATTCATTGGTTAGTTCCTTGCCTAACAGCCAACATTTTGCATCGGGATACCAAAGTATATCCTTTCCTTTCCCTGTCGTAAAACTTGTATAAACGGCCATATTGCCAATTCCGTCAACTTTCCTGTCAGGGCCTGTATTCCCATTATCAAGGAATATCTTTGAATCACTGAACCAAACAGGTTGATCTGCATCAGGTCTAAACTCACCCAATGCAATATAGGCTGGATTCCTTGGTTTATGCAAACTTCCCGGATTATTTGGATTTCCCCGGCTATTATGATGTAAAAGAACATATCTGCCATTTCCTAATTGATATATTGGACAACAGCTAACTGGCTGAAGAATAGGGTTACCATGATCCTTTCTTAACAATGGACGTGGATTCAGCCAAGTCATTCCATTATTATCTGATGTACTATACCAAATATAACCGGTTGCCGTACGCATAACACAAAACAGTCTGTCATCCGGCAACCTGACTATACTTGGTTCCTGAGCAATACTAAGGTCAGGCTCAATAAAATGAGGAACCCTGAGAGCTTCATCTCCCCATGCCGAATAGGTAATTTTAATTTGCCCCGGCTGAGGATCCAAATCAATATTATCAAACTTCATAAATTCTACAACTGACTCAATCCATACCCATCCTTCAGGAATATTTTCTTTATCATAGAAAGCCTTTGATTCATGTACCCAACGCGTATAACCAACAATATATTTACCGTCTGGGGATCTTTCAGGTTTTTGCCACACAATCCATTCATCAGGAATTTTTCCTGCCGGATCACTATAAGGACTAACCGGCATTGGAATATCCTGGGGCACCGACCATGATTCACCATTATTATCGCTATACATGCCTTTCATGGTACCTGTATGAAAATATATCCAACCGGCTTTATCCTGATTTTGATTCCAGATAATATATATTCTCCCCGATTCAGAAATTAACGGGAAAGCCCAACTTGCAATATTTGTCTTATCGTCAGCGCTCACAGGGCCCACAAGATGTTTTGGTTTAGACCATGTTTGGCCTTCATCATAAGACTTAGCAAATACAATTCTATTTCTGTTGCCATTTTTTCCACGGGAAACAGCTTGAGTCCATATGGCCATCAATGAACCATCAGGTCCCTCAAATACCAGAAAATGTTCATTATGAGAATCATTAGTGCGATAATCATAACTGCCGGGTATAAAACATACATAATCGGGATTTGTCCGGTATGCTTCTTTATGCATAAAATCACGCATCTGTTGTGATGTCAAATCATTTTGCTGAGCAAAAATGAAAGAAATAAAAATGTTAAATACCGTTAGTAATACAATTCGTTTCATTGGTAATTGTTAAAATATTTTTTGTATTTGTTATTTGAATCCTTTTCCCCTGTAGTATTTATAATATTCGCTTGTGAAATAATGTTTAACCATATAGATTTTTTCAAAATAAATTATCGATAATCTTATTTTAACCCTGCATTATAATTTGCTACAGCCTCAGATGTTCTTAACGAACGATCATAAACCCGCATGGCATGAATTGTACCACTAAATTTATCATTAAAAGTGCATATATATGTATCATTAAGATCGGTTAAATACGGATATATTCTACCCCATCCGTAAGGCCTTGTTTCCACACCTCCATCACTTAGTATGCCATCGACTATAACAGATGCAATTTTAGAGGCTCCATCAATAATAAAAACTATATGTTGTAATTTCCCCTCCACAATTGTATTATAATCAGACACGAATCTCCTGTACTCAAATATATCATCTTCCCTGACTTCTCCGTCATCAATAAGTATCTCAATAGCATTATTGGATGCTAAAGAAACTTGTATTCCTTTATTTTTCGGTCCAAGTGTATTAAAAATTACCTGTCTTGGTTCAAATCTATTTATAGTAACAAAAAATTCAATTGAGAAACCTCCCCCATTAGCCAACTCAGGCAATTGAGGAAAATTTATTTTTGATTGTTGCATCATGCTGTAACCGGAATTCATTATTAAGCCGGCTTTCACAACAGAAGCATTGTCCTTCTGATTCCACAAACCCCTTACCAGGTTTATATCTATTTCATGGATTCGTGCCACATTCTTCTGGGTCTCTGAAATCCATAAACGCCCTTCCTGCTCAATAAAATCAGGATAACTCATGCCAAGCATGTTGGGATCCCGATCGTATAAAACAATTTCAGGTTGTGACCATATAATATCACCGTTTTTCTCAATACCTCCAGATAACCATGCAGGATTACGGCCATTGTAAGTATTTTTTCTGAAATTATTATGAAACCAAAATAAATATTTGCCATCAACTGTTTTATGAATTTTAGGACAGGCACGGGGATTACCAATGAGATTACCATTAGCATACCTCATATATTCAGGTTTGGAAAATGTTTTACCCCCATCAGAACTGATTGCATAAGCCGGATATCCGTCAATTGTTCTATAAGTTACATATAAAGCCCCATTATTGAGAATTGTCAAATTATGCTCTGCCTGAACTATACCAAAATCAGGGTTCCAAATCCCACTTTCTCCTTCAGGCAAAGTAATCCATTCTATTTTTTCAGGATTATCTTCAGAAATAATATTTTCACTTTTTAATATAAATCCTTCACTCCTTTTAAAAAATCCAGACTGATCGGGTGCTTTTCTGAGAATTTTAGTAAATGCTATATATGCAGCATCATCAGAGACTACCGGTTTATCAATACTCCAAAAAAACTGATGTTTCCCGTTTGTATAGTTATCCCTGTCAATCTTTGTAGTTCTTATAGGTACTTCATAACGTTCATCAGACCATGTCTGTCCATGATCGTCAGAATATTTAAAAACGAAAGGTCCGCTCATCACCCCCTCAACGCCTGTAAATCCATATTTATTATAATTATAAAAAAGGTAAATGCGGCCACCCGGCACCTTAACCGGTACTGCCCATGAAGATTGAGGAATTCCCGGCTGTTCGACATCAACAGGATCGGTCCATGATTTTCCCTTGTTATAACTTTTTGTTGCAATTATGTTGTTCATGTAAGCTCCCTCGATTCCCGAAGAAGTAGTCATAGTACACAACCAGCTCCCATCATCGCAAACAATAACATATGGCTGATCAGCATATGTTTTACTGGGAATCTCATTCCCATTGGTGACCAGACGGCAATCAGAATTATTATATTTTATTAATTGAGCTGATGAGAAAAAGGTTAATAGTAATCCTACTGTTATAAAAGAAATATTTTTAATCATCGATCTTTTTAAAAATTAATTTAATAAATCTTCAATAATTGTCCTTTGTCCTAAATAATAAATTTTTTTTATTCATTACTTCCGATTTTTAAGGCCATACTGCTTTATTCCTGCAATTTCCAGGGCTCCCGGTAAGGCTTTTTAAGTAAACGGGTCGCATATCGGTTGTTATCAGAAAATTTTTCCTTTTGTGGATCCCAATTTAATTTTTGCCCTGTTATCATAGCTATCTCACCAAGCAATCCTACACTGATAGACCTGTGTCCAAACTGAACCGGTGTAATAGTTTGTTCTCTTGACCTTACGCAATCAAGAAAATTCTGACGATGCAGCATTCGGCCAAAAGTATTCGGATTATTAGTTTTAAAATCTTTATCCGGATTTGGAATAACTTTATATAAAGATATTTCATCTTTTCCTATTTTTTCTTTTGCAATATTTATGTCAGAAACTTTTAATCCGGACCTATTTACATGCACCCATCCATCTGTTCCTTTCCACAAGATCCCTTTTCCATGCTTCAATTTTGATTCATTTGCTACCCGTATTTTCAAACCGTCTGCGTAAACGCAGGTAAAATCAAATTCTACCGGTACATCATATATCCCATTGTTATTCGGTCTCCCCATTCCTTCAATAGTTACAGGACCTGTATGGTCAAGATCAAGGCCCCAATGGGCAATGTCGATATCATGGCCGGCCAAATCAGTAAGCTGCCCACCGGAATAATCCATAATCCAACGCCAATTCCAATGAAGTACTCCTCTGAAAGGAACTTTAGGGGCCGGCCCAAGCCACATATCCCAATCCACCCCTTTAGGGACAGGTAATACAGGAGGATTTCCTATATAATGACCGCCATCACTCAGTCCAACTTCAACATAATCTACTTTTCCTATCCTTCTGTTTCGCACCAGTTCGGCTGCCTTGCGAAAATGTGCTGTAGAGCGTTGCCAACTACCCATTTGCCAAATTATATTATTACGATTAACTGCATTTACGATTGCACGTCCTTCAGCTATATAACGAGCCAAAGGTTTTTCTCCGTAAATATCAATCTTTTTGTCGGCCACAGCGATAGAAATTAAAGCGTGCCAGTGATCAGGCAGTGCCAATATTGCAGTATCAGCATTTTCCTTTTCCAATAATTCCCGAAAATCTTTATATATCCGGCAATCACTATTATTATAATTCTCATCAACCATTTTTTTTGCCAGGTCAGAATGATTATCATCAACATCACAAACCGCCACAACCTGAACCTCTTTATGTGTCAAAAAATCCTGAAGGTTTCTCCTTCCCATATCACCACTACCAATTAATATCATGTTGATCCTGTCACTTGGAGGGATATGTCCTCCCCTACCTAACGCAGAAGCTTTCAGAATGGCTGGGAAAAAACTTAAGCCAAGTGTGGCTGTACTTGCTCTTTTTATAAATTCTCTTCTTTGGATTTCCATTTAAAAAAAATTGGTTAAAAACTTAAAAAAACCACACCAAAAGAATAATATCGGAAACTAAAAAAATTTTCAGTCTAAATTAATATTCAGGTAACCGGCTGCCAAATATTTTCTCTTGATAATGTTTAGACAGGTAAATGTTTAATGCTTCCAGGAAAAAAACATTTATTTTTTTCCTGATTTTTTCTATCTTAAAACTGGGAAAATGCCTTATGGTAATTCCGTTAAACATTTTGTAAGATATTGCCTTGCAAGATTTATTTCTTCTGTCACAGTCGATACTGTATCTCTGATCGGAACACCCCTGGGTGTAGGATGCATAAAAATTTCCGTCCAACCACAATAATTAATCTCATGCAGAGCAGCCAACAAAGGTTTAAAATCAAGAGAGCCCCTTCCAGGCATTTGCATAATTTCCTGTTCCTTAGGCAACTTTTTTGTACAGCCCATGCCATATTGCCATGCATAAAACATTTCTATTCCATCACCAAGAGAACGGATCAGATCACTCAAAAATTTTTCATCCTGAGGTAAATGATATGGAGCCAGTGCAACGCCAATATACTTTGACGGCCGGTATTCCAGCAACCATTTCAACGAATCGGCAGACATTACCAAACTGTTGGAATGATTTTCAATTGCAATAGTTATTCCCGTTTCTTCAGCAACCTCAATCTGAGGTTTCATCTTTTCCAGAAATTGTTTAACAGCTAACTTCAATTCATTTCCTGTAAGTCCTTTTGGACCAACAGAACCAGTTACGATTGTCTTACAGCCAAACCTTTGCCCTTTACGCAATTCATCAATAAGATTAAAAGGTCCTAACTTATATTGGGTAATACATCCCAATTTCACATTAAACTTTTTAAGTAATTCCGTGAACTTTTCTTCTCCCATCTCTTCAATCTGTTCCCGTTGATTACCATGGACTTTAGGCCAAATATCAATAGCTCTTGCTCCGATCTTCTCCACCTCTGGTAATATTACCTTTAAATCCATATAACCATACATACAAGATCCAAGAATGTAGTTCAGGGAAAAGTCAGATATAAAAGTATCCCATTCTCCTGAAACCCTTGTCGCAAGAAGTCCACATGAAGCACCCGTAACAGAAGATAAAAATCTTCTTCTTGTAATTGTCATAAAATTAATCTCTTTGGCCTCGTAATTGTTCAATGAAAATTTTCATGAAAGGTGTGTTGTAATCATGCCATGTCCGACAACTAATGAGATTACCATCGACTACTAAAGGAATATCCTGATATTCTCCTCCAAACATTGTAACATCAAGAGCACATTTGGCCACAGTAGTCATTTTTCTGCCGTCAAGCACACCAGCTGCTGCTACTATCTCAACCCCATGGCAAACAACTGCAACAGGTTTATCAACCTCAAAAAAATGTTTAGTTATTCTTATAAGATCTTTGTCATAACGCAGGTATTCAGGAGCACGGCCCCCTGAAAGAAACAAACCGTCATATTCTTCCGGTTTAATATCACGAAAGGCTATATCGGCATGGAGGTGATAACCCGGTCCTTCGCGGGTAATATCCCACGGAACATTAGCATTAGGTGGCACCTCATGAGTTACTAAATTATAAAGTCTGGCCTCAGGACCGGCTACCACAACTTTAAAACCCTCTTCCTGAAGTCGGAAATAGGGATAATAAGTATCAATTACTTCACTTGCATCGCCAATAGGAATAAGAATCTTAACATTACTGTTATCTTTTCCCCTTTCTCCGGCATTTGCTCCGTTTATCATTAATGAACCGGCAATTAGCAAAGCCAATGCAACAAATATTATAATAAATTGATGTGATTTTTTCCGTTTCATATTTCAATGATAATTACTTTGTCTTATTATTAACTTTCACTTACTGCCGGTTATTTTTAAATTCGTTTATATTATAAAGTTGAACCTGAAATCAGGTTCAACTTTACAATTTATATATACCTACCATGCCGGATCCTGAATTAAAATACCAGGTTGGATATCTACCTGAGATTGTGGCAGAGGAAAATAATTATGTTTAGGCAAAAATGTGACACCCCGGGTGTAAACCCTTAATTTACTATCATTCTCAAGAAATTCGTTTATTACCTCTTCAGCCTTTCCCCAACGAACTAAATCAAAAAATCTATGACCTTCTAAAGCTGTTTCAAGACGTATCTCCATATGAACTGCTTCACGAGCATATTCCTGATTTGGAAAAGGAGGATATTCACCAATTTTATAATTGGCAGCTGGTTCATCCCAATCAACTTCAATTTCTCTTCCATCAAAAATAGTGGTATGCACTTTTCCCATAACTATCTGATTATTTGCCCTTCTGCGGATTTGATTTATTAAATCACGTGCTGTCTCAAGATCATTAAGTTCAACAGCACATTCAGCTCTCCAAAGCATCACATGGCTAAGCCGATAGAGACGCCAGTTTATTCCCATTGCACGGGTAAAAGTATTCTCTACATATTGATCTGCTTCGGATTGATAATACATAGTTTTTTTCATTTCATAGGGGCCTCCGTGAGTCTGATCCCGAATCCAGTCACTTCCGGTAAAAATCCCCCAATCTAAATAAGGAATGCCACGCCTTCCAAGAGTCCAGTCCAATCGAGGATCAAGCGGTTTATCTGTCGGAATAAATTCTTCGCCGGCAGTAATTCCCATATCATTGGCTAAATTAGTATCATTATATTTTGGACCACCAATACCCAACAAAGGCAAACCATCTTCATCAGTTTCAAAAGCATTTACAAGATCCTGAGAAGGCTGATACATTCCACAACAAGTGGGTAATGGAGAAGTACCGTGTGGATTTACAACCCAGTGATCAGCATTTCCATTTTTACCCTGCTGAACATTATTATTAACAGCATATTGAACTTCAAAAATTGATTCAGCATTATTTTGATGAGTCCCGTCATAATTGTAATAAAAATTTTCCATTAATTCAAATTCATTACTATCTATTATTTCATCAAACAATGATGCTGCCTCCTGCCATTCCTGCTGAAATAAGTGCACATGACCTTTTACTGCCATAGCAGCCCATTTGGTTGCTCTTCCATGTTCCCCTGGAAAACTTTCCGGCAAATTATCAATTGCAAATTGCAAATCACGTTCAATATCATCCCATGCTTTTTTATCATTTGGAACCTCACCGGCTTCAACATCTTCAGTAATATAAGGAATCTGATAATGCATCTTTTGCATTCTGAAATGATAAAAACCTCTCAGAAATTTACCCTGCCCTTCAATAACTGTCGCCTCTTCATCTGTCATACGGTCCCTGGCTGCCGCTAAGGCTCTGAGGGCATCATTTGTTCTTGAAATGGCATCATAAATAACCATCCATTTATTATGAATATGTTCATTGTCAGCTGAATATACAAGCCGTTCAATTTCACCTATTGATTCCTGATCTCCTAATGTGGTACCCCTATGTGCTTCATCTGAAGCAACATTAAATACCCAGTTTATTATAGACGCAGAATATGCCTCAGCAGGCCATCCTGCTTGTGTACCCGCCCCGCTTATTTGCCGGTAAGCTCCTATAAGGAGAGCATCAACACCCCTGGCAGTTTGCAATCCCTCAGTAAACACAGTTCCCTTTGGATTTCTTTCTAAAAAATCTTCATTGCAAGAAAAAAATGTAAATAACAAAGCTCCTGCAATATATATTATTTTTGTAATTTTTGTTTTCATAATACTTATTATTGATAAATTAAACTGTTTTTCCTAAATGAGAATTTAAAAATCCAAATTTATACCTATCATATATCTGCGTGGAACAGCCCATCCTCCCTCGACAACTCCTCCACTCATTCCGTCCCAGGAAACTTCAGGATCAAGTATCGTGGTTTTTGTAATAGTAAATAAATCTGTTACCATACCATAAACACGAAAGTTTAGAGAAGATAATAAGTTAAATGAATAGCCTACTTCAAGATTTTGAAGTCTTAAGTAAGAACCATCTTCAACAAAATATGATGATGGTCGTTGACTGTCCGAATCACTCTGTTCGGCAATAGGCATTTTTGCATCTCTGTTATCATCCAGGTATGGGCTTCCCCATGATTCATAAAGTCTTCTTGTACCGCGGTTTGTTTGAAAGAAATTAAAGTCAAGCAATCTCCGCTCTACGTTCATTATATCATTTCCATAAGACCCATAAAATTGAAATGACATATCCACATTCTTATATGTCAAGGATCCGGAAAAACTCCCGTAAAAATCTGGATGAGGATCACCAATATAAGTCCTGTCATCAGAATCAACCACTCCGTCTTCATTAACATCTCTGAATATAAAATGGCCAGGCTTATTATATTCGCCGAATGCCGGCGGATGAGCATTTGCTTCCTCCTGAGTCTGGAAAATTCCATCCACCTGCAGGCCGTAAAATGCCGGGTAAGTAGTACCCGGTTCTGCTCTTGTATAATACATTTGCCTCAACTCGGGCCCCCTTATAAATTCACCTGCATCTTCAGATAATTTAACAATCTCATTTTCGAAATGACTAATAATAAACGACAAGTTATAAGATAAATCATTACCTATTGCACTACCATTATAAAATACCCCTACATCAAATCCAATATTTTTCATCTCACCAACATTTACACTCGGGACAGATGCTACTCCGTAAACATAAGGTATGCTTTCCCTATAAAGCATATCATATGTATTTTTTTGCCACACATCTATATTTGCACTTAATCCACCAAAAAGTGTTAAATCTAATCCAACATTCATTGATTCTGTTGTTTCCCACTTTGTTGATGGATTTCCAAATGCCGCTGATTGCATACCAGCAGTTGTGGAATTGTCTTCCCCTTTTATAGGATAATAAGATAAAATTGGATGGCCGGTAAAAGTTGTGAATCCATTATAGTTACCAATCTGATCATTTCCAGAACGCCCCCAGCTAATACGTAATTTTAAATCATCAATCCAGTCGGTTTGATTCAAAAAGTTTTCCTCACTGATCCTCCAGGCTACAGCAACTGACGGGAATGTTCCGTAACGATAATTTCTACCAAACCTGGAAGATCCATCCCTCCTTAAAGTAAAATCAGCTAAATACCTGTTATAAAGTTCATAATGCAATCGGGAAAATAATCCGGTAGATGCCCAGTCACTTATAGAACCGCTATTAGTCTGATTTTCCTCCCCGGCATTCATAATAAAATAATCTTCATCTGTTTGAAAAAAATTAGTACGTGCAGCCCCGAGACTATGAGATGTGCTTTCCATTACTTCAGCACCTAACAAAATTTCATACGTGTGAATATCACCAAATCTACCTTTATAAGTGGCTGTATTAGTCCAGCTCCAATACGTTCCTCTTCCGAAAGACTCACTCAGTTGGTCATATACTCTGGGTGTTATTTCTTCAGGAGTTTTCAGAAGTGGCGATCTGCTATGTGAATTAGTCAAATTAAAACCAAATGAAGATTTAACTGATAAATTCTGAATAGGTAAAACTTCAATATAAGCATTTCCCATTGCTGCAAGATTAACACTTTGAATAAGATCTCCTTTTTCAATACTGGCAACAGGATTATTATGCCCATGAGCACCGGCAATCTGAGTAAAAGGGGCATAATAACCGTCTATGTCATAAAGCGGGATAATTTGTGGAATTCTTATGGCTTGCAAAACAAGACCAGAGGTTCCTTGCGAAGTCCAGCCTCTATTGTGACGTCGAGCTAAATGAACATTTTCCCCTATTTTCAGCCAATCTTTTACATCAATGGTGCTGTTTATTCGTAAATTCATACGATCAAACGTTGCTTTCCCAATGGATGCTTCTTCTTCAAGGAATCCTGCTGCAATTCCATATGTTGATTTTTCAGATCCTCCTGTTACCTGTAAAGTATGCTCCTGCATAGGTGCAATTCTTGTAACTGCATCATACCAGTCAGTTCCTTCCGGATTCGACCTTGTGATCATATATGTACCATCTCCGTCTTCCCATGGGAACCACCTGTCATACAAAGATTCATCTACCTCATCCCTGCGGCTGGGCAACACGTAATTGTAAATATCAACTTCACCATTAGGACCGAATTTATACATTGGATCAGAAGGTTCTGTAATACCGGAATTAATCTGTTGAAGATATCTGACTTCACCTAATTCATACACACCAAGCATATCATGTTTTTGATATTGCTGCTGTATTCCATAACGTGATGAAAAAGATATTTTTGCATCTTGCTGCTTTTTACCATTCACTGTTTCTACCAGTATAACTCCATTAGCACCACGAGCTCCGTAAACAGCTGTAGAAGCAGCATCCTTTAATACGGTAACAGATTCAACTTCGGCAGAACTAAGATTGTAACCACTAACCTGGACTCCGTCAACTACCCACAAGGGATTACTATTACCAATAGTTCCAAGACCTTGTATCTTAATTGAACCTCCACTCCCAGGGGTTTTACCCCTGACAATAGAAACACCTGCGACATTTCCTTGTAATGATTTTATAATACTTCCTGTAGGTTCTTTTACAACTTTATCAACACCCATCCTTGAAACGCTTCCGGTCATTCCTGTAACTTCCCTTACACCATAACCAATAGCCACAACTTCACCCAATTCTGTGACGGTCTGTCTAAGAGCAACATCAATAGTTGTTCTTCCTCCAATTTCAATGGTTTGTCCTTCATAACCAATAAAAGAAAAAACCAATACACCATCAGGATCTGTTTCAATCGAATAATCTCCTTCATTATTAGTAATAGTCCCATACGTAGTGCCTTTGACGACAATATTAACACCAGGAAGAGGTTCATTGGTCCCGGCATCGGTCACGGTTCCATTAACCTCAATTTGCTGCTGCATAGTGCCCTGAGGACTGATCTTTCCTGCATTTACAAAATTTGCAGAAATTCCAAACACAAAAATCAGCAGTACTAAAAATCTGCTTGTAATTCTAATTTTTTGTCTCATAATTAAAAATTTAAGTTTAAATAGCAATGCAAAAACGTTTTAGCATTGAGTAAAAAAACTAAATGTCTTTTCTCTCAATAAATTTCGCTGAATACACAGTCTTACTTTTCATTTTATCCATTCTTTTATTATTAATTTCATCGATTAAAATCCTTACACTCTCAGCTCCCAGCTCTTCAATAGGTTGTGATAAAGAAGATATTGAAGGATTTAACAACTTATAAAAGGGATTATCATCAAAACAAATCACCAGAACCTGGGTTGCAGCGTTTAATTCATGAAGGGCTCTGATACCTGGAAGTGCTGTCCTGGTAGTCTGAAAATATATTGAATCTATTTTCTGCTCCCTGACCAGATATTCCATATGTTTCTTTATTGTGTCATATTCAACGCCCAGAAATGGCACTTTAGGAACAATTTTTCCATCATACCTTATTCCGTTATCCTTCAGAGCAGCCTTAAAACCATTCAACCTCTCGTCCATATGAAAGAATGTTGTCTGATAAGAAAAAGTTGCAATCCGCTTCCTTCCTTTTCTCACTAAATAGGAGACTGCATCATATGACGACTGCCAATTATTCATTATCACATAGTTAGTGTCAATTTCAGGGAAATACCGGTCAACCAGAACAAATGGTACCTGCTGCACAGAAAGCTGCTTTATTTTATCTTTTATCCCTGATGTTGCCGCGATTATCAATCCATCAAAATGCAAATTCAAAAAAGTGTCAATAACCTCAATACATCTCTCATCTTTTTCATCAGTTCCGGCAAAAAATAGTTTGTACCCGTATTTTAATGCCTGTTGCTCAACATTTCTTGCCAACTTTATAAATAACGCATTGGAAAGATCAGAAATGACAAAGCCTATGGAATTAGTTTTTCCCTTTCTTAAACCACGGGCAAGTATATTGGGCTTATAGTTAAGTTCCTTTGCCATTGCAAGTATTTTCTTTTCCATCTCCTCGCTGATCCGGTTCTCAGATGCCTTCCCATTTAATACAAGAGAGACAGTTGAAACTGAAACCCCTACTATATTTGCAATATCTTTAATTGTAACAGGCATATTTACAATATTTATTTCGCTAAAATAGATACTATAAATTTGAAATCCAATATAAGAGCACATGTTAAAAAACATAAAATATGACAAAATATTGATATACAACAATTTATAGAGCTAAATCAATTTAGCATTTTTAGAATTAATTCGTAAAAAAATATTAGATGCAAATTAATATATTAATATACAATGCTTTATAATTATTACTAACTCAAAATACTAATTAGTGAAAAATATAATAAATGTTAAAAAAAGAAAAAACCATATTGCTCAACTTTATTATAAATTAATTCATTATATATGTAATTTTCTGGAAATCAGTACTTAACTAATTACCGGCCACATTGCAAATCAAAAAAATATATGAATTTTTGCTAAATCGTTAATGTAAAATATAAAAATAAACTATACCTTTGAAAAATATGTTTCAGTTATAAAAAATTAATGAGCATTGTTACACTAAAAATAATATTATTTGCAAATTGATAAATTAGCCCGAAACGAGCATGATTGCATAATCACACAAGAGTATGACTAAAATAAATGCGAGTTATATATGATGCCTTTGAAAATAATTAATTTTAATCATGAAAAAATTTGAAAATAATTTTATCTCATTTCTTCTGGCAACGCTTTCCCTGATAATGTTTTTACAGGTTCTCTTCAGGTATGTATTTAATAATTCACTTACGTGGAGCGAGGAGCTTGCAAAATTCATTTTTATTTGGATAACATTCCTCGGGGCAGCTCTTTGTTTCAGAGAAAGGATTCATTTAAAAGTTGATTTTCTTACCAATAGGTTGTCAGATAAAAATAAGATATTGATGGAAATGATAAATACATTACTGGTAACTATTTTCAGCGGTATAATTGTAGTCATTGGTTTTCTGTGGGTAATTAATGTCGCCGGCACTTTAAGCCCTGCCATGGGGCTACCTTTGAATATTGTATTTTATGCTGCATTACCGGTTTCTGCAGTCTTTACTTTTATATATGGTGTGGCACGATTCAAAAGGGAAATAAAAGAGTTTAAATCAAGATCATAATATGCTCATTTTAATATTATCAATGCTGATATTGCTGATCCTGGGCGTCAGAATTGCTTATGCCTTGGGAATCAGTTCCCTGTTATATATTGTTTTTTGTACGGAAATATCCCCTATCTTAGTGGTACAGCAGATATCTGCCGGAGCAGATTCCATTGTACTTCTTGCACTTCCCTTTTTCCTTCTTGCAGGTGAACTGATGAATGCAGGCGGAATAACGCGCAGACTGGTACGTTTGGCAATGGCGCTCATAGGTAATGTACGTGGAGGATTATCTTTTGTGGTAGTTGTAACGAATATGATAATGGCAGCGGTATCAGGTGCAGCTATAGCCAGCGGAGCAGCTATCGGGTCTGTAATGATCAGGTCAATGGAGGATAAAGGATATTCTAAAGGTTTTTCAGGCGCAGTTAATGCTGCTGCCGCAACAATTGGTCCAGTTATTCCTCCCAGTGTCGGATTCATCATTTATGCATCGGTATCTAATGCATCAGTTGGAAAATTGTTTATTGCCGGAACTATACCGGGAATTATACTCGGACTTGCAATGATGGTAATTTGTTATATTATCTCAAAAATCAAAAACTTTCCGTCAGGTGAAAAAAGGAACGGCAAAGAATTAGTTGCCAGCTTTAAAGGAGCATTCTGGTCATTGATGATGCCGGTAATTATCATAGGAGGAATTATGTCAGGGGCTGTAACAGCAACAGAAGCCGGGGTTATTGCAGTTGCTTACGGCTTAATTGTAGGAATCTTTGTTCATAAAGATATAAAACTGGTGCATTTACCGGCTATTTTAGCTAATACTGCAAAGCAGACAGCACGAATAATGTTTATTATAGCCTGTGCCTCTGCTTTCGGCTGGATTATTTCCCGGGAGATAGAGCCTCAGGTATTTGTCAATACTATTTTATCATTAGCTGACCAAAAATGGATATTTATGGTTTTTATCATTACTGTTATCGCAATTTTAGGGACCTTTATGGAAGGAGGAAGTATAATGATAATATTGACTCCATTGCTACTTCCGGTACTGGCGTCCCTGGGTATAGATGCAGTACACTTCGGAGTGATTTTTCAGTTGGCAATAATGCTTGGATTAATAACACCTCCTGTCGGAATATTGCTTTTTGTTATATCAGGGGCAGGTAATGTTGAAATAAAAGATATTGTACGAAATATATGGCCGTTCTACGTTGCGATATTATTAGTAATAGTTCTTTGTGTAATATTTCCGGATATTACATTGTGGCTTATAAATATTCTGAAAGACACTATAAGTTGAGTTATTTGAAATTTATCTGGCAGGAATGAAACCTGTTTAATTTGTTTATTGAAAAGGACTCGGATATAAAAAAATATTGAATAGATAGGATTATGCTCCAGGATAATATGTTGAATATAAAAAACAGACTTATAAATAAAACCGTGCTGGTTGATTATCTGGCAACTAAAGAGGTAACAAAATCACTGTATGATTATTTTTCGCTTGATAACGAAAAGGATCTTCTGGAAAAACTCGGATGTGACTTTTACTATCTCTCTTGCAGGGATATTAGTCAAAACGAGAGTTGCCTATCTCTTTACAATGGGCCAACGCTATATATCAGCAAAAATGAAAGAAGTTGTCCTCTGGGAATAATTTGGAAGAGGATGGTTCAGGATGATAAGTTTGGAGTAGATGAAACTATAAAAGGACCGCTTCAGAAAAGTATTGTGACAATAAAAGATGTTCTTAGATTAGAGTTGCCGAAACCGGAGTGGTTTGATTTCAGTAAAATTGCAGAAGAATATGAGCTTTTTGGTGATAAAATAATTATAGGCGGATTGTGGTCAGCTATTCATGGAGACAGTTTCCGGTTGATGGGATATGAAAATTACCTGCTTAATTTTGCAATGGATAAAGATCTTATTAAAAGTCTGGTTAATAAAATGACAGATTTTTATCTGGAGATGAATATGCGCTATTTTAATACTGTAAGGGATAAAATGGATATTTTTTTTATGGGAAATGATTTCGGTTCACAGTCAGGTTTGTTAATCAGCAAAGAGGACTGGTATGAGATCTACTTTGAAAACTACAAAAAGCTCATTGATCTGGCACACAGCTACAATTACAGGGTTATGGTACACTCCTGCGGTTCAATCGAACCGCTGATACAGGACTTCATAAATCTTGGCGTGGATATTATCGATCCGGTACAGATTACAGCAAAAGATATGAATCCGGAATTGCTTGCTGAAAAATATGGGGAAAATATCTGCTTTCATGGTGCCCTGGATACCCAGTCAATACTACCTTACGGTAATACCGAAGAGGTCAGGTCACATGTAATTGAAACAGTCCGTACCTTAAACAGATACAAAAAATATGTTGCAGCACCGTCAAATAATATTATGACCGGAACACCACTGCAAAACATAGCTGTCGTATATGACACATTAAAACAACTAAATAATGCTGACAAATGAGTCTTAAAACATTTTTAATAATAATATCGATCTTTATATTGTTTTCTTGTTCAGAAAATAAACAGTATAAAGAGTTCCGGTTAGCTTATGTAATGGCGCCGGGAGGAACCTCTCACTCAGCAGCGGAAAAATTTAGCGAATTAGTGTATAAGAGATCGGGAGGAAAAATCAGGGTTAAACTATATCCTAACGGCATACTTGGAAATGACAGAATACTTGTTGAGGGGCTCAGACTCAGGAGTATTGATATGATTATTGCCGGACCATCCATAATCGGATGGAATGCCCCCCAATTCAGCGTGATAGAAGCACCGTTTGTTTTTCGCAGCTATGAGCATATGGAGAAAGTAATGTACGGAGAGATTGGCAAAGAAATCGAAACGGCAATGTATAAGCAAAGAAAAATACACTTTCTCGCCTTCCTTCACAGGGGGCCTCGCTACCTGACTACAACAAATACTATTATTCAGGAACCAAAAGACTTGCAGGGACTGAAACTCAGGGTTCCTGAATTGCCCATTTATATAAAATCATGGAGGACATTTGGCGCGAATCCCACTCCCCTTGCCTATTCAGATATGTTTATGGCGCTTAAACAGGGGGTAGTAGATGGACAGGAGAATCCGCTTGAGGTAATCTACACGAGTCATCTTTATGAAACACAGAAATATATTATGGAAACAAAGCATCTAATAAGTTTCTATGTAGCATCAATAGGAGATTATTTTTATGAAAAATTCACTGATCAGGAACAACATCTTCTTACAGAAGCAATAAAAGATGCAGCAGTCTATCAAAATGACCTTGTAATAAAGTATGATGCCGAATTCAGGGAAAAACTTATTGCCTCAGGAGTTGAGTTTATTGAGGTAAATATGGAAGCATTTGAAGAACTGGCGGTTGAAACTTTGCCTGACCTCTTCAGGGATAGATGGGCACCAAATATTTATGAACGAATAAAAGCAGTTAAATAAAATATGCAAGAAGTCGTACAAATGATAATATTGCTATTATTGGCGATTCCTGTTAATATATTAACAAATATGAGTCTTTGAAAACTGAATCGACATCCAACAGTAAAAAACCATGAAACAAGCATGATGAAATTATCACCCAGAAGTATGATAACAAATTCATGCGAGTTCCATATGATACCTTTGAAAATAATTGATTTTAATCATATGAAATAATATAAAAAATGAGAGCTACAAATAAGGTTTTGGAAAAAATAAACAAAGGTAAATACTCTCTTGGGGGGTGGGTAATGACAAAATCTGTAACATCTGCAGAAATTCTTGCACAGTCTGGATTTGACTGGGTCTGTATTGATGCTGAACATTCAGCCGTTTCAAAAGAGACAGCAAGTAATATTATACGTGCAATTGAACTTCATGGAGCTGAACCTTTCGTCAGGATAAGTCTTAACGATGAAGTAGAAATAAAAAAATACCTCGACATAGGTGCTAAGGGGATAATTGTTCCAATGATAAAATCCTACGAAGAGGTAAAAAGGGCTGTCTCTTATATCAAGTACCCGCCTGCCGGTAATCGTTCCTATGCCCTGTCACGTTGTACCGGGTACGGAGAATATGCAGATGAATACTTTAAATATTTTAATGACAATATCTTTACTGCCATAATGATTGAACATATAGATGCAATAAGCGATTTAGATCAAATTTTTTCAAATAAAGAAATAGATGCTGTTCTTGTAGGCCCTTATGATTTGTCCGGATCGATGCATATTCCCGGCCAGTTTGGAAATCCAAAATTCATGGAAGTATTGGATCACATATATTCAAAAGCTAAAGAACATAATGTAACTATGGGTTTTCATGAGGTTCATCCCACTAAGGAAAATATAAATGCATTGATAGAACAGGGATACAAATTCATTGCCTGTGGTATCGATACTTTATTCCTCCTTGAGAAATCAAAGGAATTTACCTCATTAATGTAAATATTGGCTGATCTAAGCCACCTTAAAACCATCCTGGAAAAGATAAATAAATTAAGAGAATATAGAAATCCATTAGCATAAAATACAATTTTACAGAAATAAAAACTGAAAGTAACTATAATAAAATTGAATGGATTTTACTAATCTTTAAAAAAGTATAAATGAAGGCAATACTGCAAAAAGATCTTTTTACCAGGAGTAAAGTAATTTACGAAAATGCCGCCCGTAAGCATGGCATAGAATTTTTAATTACTGATGTTCTCGACGAAAATAGCATGCTTCGCCTTAATGAAAAGGGTGTAAAATGCTTTGTAATAGGAGCCGAAGCTTATTCACATGAATTTTATGAAAAAATTTTGGAAGGATCAGTAATAATAAGATATGGAGTTGGTTACGATTCAGTTCCGGTTAATATTTGCATGAAACGTAATATTAAAGTAGCATACACTCCGGGGACACTTACAGAATCGGTTACTGAGCATACATTTGCTCTGCTTCTTGCTGTTGTCAGAAAAATTCCGCAACTTCATAATTCACTATTGTCAAATGAATGGAAAGGTACACCGGGATTAGAACTGGCTGGTAAAACTATTGCTATTTTGGGATTTGGGGCAATCGGCCGGAAAGTTGCAATAATTGCAAAACATGGTTTTGGAATGAATGTCAATGCATATGATATCATAAACATTAAAAATTCTGATCCTATAAACTTTTTTAGTACAAATTTTAGGGAGGTTGTTAAAGATGCTGATATTGTAAGTATTCACATGGCTTCGACAAAAGAAACTATAAAATTCATAAACAGGGAAAGAATATCAATGATGAAAGATGGCGCTGTTTTTATTAATACGGCAAGGGGAAGACTGGTTAACGAAGAGGACCTTTTTATGGCTCTGAAAAGTGGTAAAATATCAGCAGCAGGATTGGATGTATTCCAACTGGAACCTTATAAACCTTATAAAAATGCGGATTTTAGAACCCTTGAAAATGTTGTTATGACTCCTCATTGTGGCTCAAACACGAGAGAATCAAACGACCGAATGGCTCAAATGACTGTAATGAATATTTTAGCATATTATAATTCACCTGCAGACCTTATATTGATCCCGGAACTTAAAGAATAATCGTCTTCATGTGATATACAAAGGAATCCCGAAAAACAAACTCAGTAGCCAGACAAATTTTCTTACGCATTATCCCATTTAATTAACTATACACCAATATAAGTTACAAACCCCTGTCATTGGCAGCGAAGCGAAGCAATCTGCAACCTCTCTCAATCCCCATAAAGAGGTTTTGGAAAATAAAATGGCATATTCCAGATAATATCACGCGGGAGCTTGAACACATTACCCCGCTTATCGCAGAAATAAATATTTGATTCTGACGGTCGTCGTGCATTGCCGTCAGCCCACAATGCATAAAAATCTTCATTAGCATTCACCGGCCTTCTTACATAAGTATGATTCATCCGGCTGTCACTCGTAAGCTGTTGCCTCTTCCTCCATCCATAGCCATCATTGGCATTCACCCATACAGCAACTTCACCTCCTGTATTATATACTTGTGGCCCAGGTACAACCGGTGCAATTATTTTCCAGATATTCCCTTCTTCTACATACAATGATCCCATATCATAATTATTATCTGAAGTAGTGATTATCTGATCATTCCATTTACCATCACCGAAATGAAAAAGAGTCCATCGTCGAGGATCATTCTGGGGACCCGGCTCATACCCCATGCTTGTAAGCACTAATATCAGAGGATTGCCATCTATATCGAAATTAATATCTTTCAGATAACATATCAGCCTTCTGTTCTTAAAATTTTTAACCAAAGCTTTATTATTAACCTCTCTTAAAGGCAGATCAATATTCTCACCTGCTGCAGTAAGCCAGTTTTCTCCAAAATCAGGAGTCTGTAAATAATAAAGATTTGTACGATGATTCAATCCTCCCTCCTCAGGATGATAATTAAAAGCAACAGAAAAATTTCCGTTATTC
>CAZIOB010000143.1:0-3794 GCA_964540755.1 uncultured Prolixibacteraceae bacterium
GTTAACGACCGGTATTATTTGATCTCCCTCAGGTACTGCAAGTGCACCACCGGGAACAAAATCATTTTGCAGATCTACTATAATAAGTGTTTTCATACGTTAAAAATTTTATAATTATTTAAAAATAAACTAATTAAAAATTTGAGAACATATGGAACCATTCGTTCCTCATTCTCACATATTCTTTTTAAATCATGCACTTTTGCGTTATTTTTTGATTAAAAAAGAACATGCTCATTTCATAATTATCCCTTTTTATATTCATTAATTAATTTATCGCGTACTGATTTGAGTCCGTCGCTTATACCAATTTTATATATATGAGGATTTACAAATCTTTTATATTCTTCAGGCAGCAGTTCTTGTCTTTCCTGCCTGAAATCAGAAAGGACTTTGAGGGGCGACCTTTTTATGAGACGCCTGCCATTTTCCATTACCTTGTCAAGCAGAGGTTCCTTTTGAAACCCCTCAACACTCATTGATTTCCTGGGCTCGAAAGGATGATGGATGTTATTTATTTCTCTTTCATCTTCCAATGCTACTGCATCTGCTCCTATCCACCGGCCATTATCATTTTTTATCCGGTAAACCTGTTTTTTGCCAGGCAGTGTGGTCTTGGTGATACTCTCCGATAACTTGATACGGGGCTTACCCTCAGCAAAAGAAAGTTTATAAACCCCGTCCAGGGCTGCATCCGGCTGACCAGTTACAAGACTCGTGCCAACTCCGAAAAGATCAATAGGTGCTTTTTGGTCCATAAGGCTTTTAATAACATGCTCGTCCAGTTGATTCGAAGCAGCAATCTTCACATAATCCAGTCCCGCATCATCCAGACTCTCACGACTTTTTTTTGCAAAATATGCCAGGTCTCCACTGTCGAGCCTTATCCCCAAAAGCTTTTTACCTCGCTGTTCCATTTCCTTTGCTACTTTGATGGCATTAGGAACACCACTCTTCAGGGTATCATAAGTATCAACCAGCAATACACAATTATCAGAATGAGCTTTTGCAAAATCACGGAAGGAAGCTATTTCATCGTCATAGCTCTGAATAAAACTATGTGCCATGGTTCCTGAAACCGGGATACCATAATCACGGCCGCTGCGAACATTGCTGGTAGCATCAAAACCACCCACCACGGCTGCCCTGCTGGCATAGTACCCGCCGGGTCCCTGTGCCCTCCTCAGTCCGAAATCCACAAGCTTGCCGCTGCCTGCCACCATGCGCATGCGACTGGCTTTAGTTGCTATCAGGGTCTGGAAATTGAGTAAATTGAGCAGTATTGTTTCAATCAATTGTGCCTCAAGCATTCGTGCTTCTACCTGGAGTACCGGCATCGTGGGAAAAACAATGTCACCTTCCCTGCTGCTGTATATATTTCCATGGAAATAAAAATCTTTCAGATAATCCAGAAAATCATCAGGAAATCCGTTCTCCCGCAATAATGAGATGTCCTTTTCATCAAATCTGAGATTTTCCAATATATCAAGTAAATCATCCAGTCCTGCAAAAATCGCATAACCTCCATCAAAGGGAAGCTTCCTGAAGAAATAATCAAATATTGCCCTGTCTTCAGCTTTTCCCTTCTGATAATAAACCAACGCCATGCTCAACTGGTACAGATCTGTATAACTTGCAGTATATTCTATCATAATATCAAAATAAATGGTTTTTAGAAATATAAAAATAATAAATATGATACAGCTTAATTATCATGCTCTTATTTTTTTAATTACCCCCGCATTAACAGTACGACTAATAAAACCTTCTGATACAAGCACTTACGATCAAATTATCATTTATTGCATAAAATAAAAATTAATAATATTAACATTCACACTTTTAAACCATTGCAAACAGGTTATTACCTAAACATCTAAAATGGGACCACCATGAAGTTTTACAGTATGCTTTAATATCGGAAAACCCAATAAAAAATGAAATATAATAAATTACATATCCGCTAAAAATAATTTGTGTAAAAACCCATCTTGTGACATTTCGTCATAAAATTCTCATGGCACAGGGTTTGAATAACTGGGACAAACATTGATATTAAGTATAATTTAAACTGAAAAAATATGCAAACAGGAAAAATTGGCGTGACCAGTGAAAATCTGTTCCCTATTATTAAAAAATTTCTTTATTCCGAACATGACATCTTTTTGAGGGAAATAATGTCGAATGCTGTAGATGCTACTCAAAAATTAAAAACCCTGGCATCAAAAGGTGAGTATAAAGGTGATATTACTGACCTGAAGATACGGGTTGAACTCGACAAAAAGGCAAAAACCATTACTGTCAGGGATAACGGTATAGGAATGACCGAAAAAGAGATTGAAAAGTATATCAACGAGATTGCATTATCAGGTGCTAACGATTTTTTGGAAAAATATAAGGATGACGCAAATGCAATCATAGGCCATTTCGGTCTGGGATTCTACAGCTCCTTTATGGTATCCGAAAAGGTAGAAATAATTACCAGATCATATAAGGAAGATGCCAAACCGGTCAAATGGAGTTGTGAAGGAACTCCTGAATACTCCATTGAAGAAGTGGATAAAAAGGATGTTGGCACCGACATAGTTATGCATATGAACAAGGACTCGGAAGAATTCCTCGATGAAAATAAAATCTCAGAGATTCTTGAAAAATATTGCAAATTTCTGCCTGTGCCGATATTTTTCGGAAAAGAGAAAGAATGGAAGGACGGTAAAGAGGTAGAAACTGATAAAGACCATCAGATTAATGATACCGAACCGACATGGACAAAAATGCCGGCTGATCTGAAAGATGAAGATTATAAAAAGTTTTACCACCGGCTATATCCAATGGCAGATGATCCCTTGTTTAACATTCATCTCAATGTGGATTATCCTTTTAATCTTACAGGTATACTCTATTTCCCGAAGATCAAGAACAATTTTGAAATTCAAAAAAATAAAATACAGCTATATTCTAACCAGGTATTCGTTACCGACTCTGTGGAGGGAATAGTACCCGAATTCCTTACTTTACTTCATGGCGTGATCGATTCACCCGATATACCGCTGAATGTTTCACGTTCTTATCTGCAAACGGATTCGAACGTAAAAAAGATAAGCAGCCATATAACTAAAAAGGTTTCCGACCGTCTTAAAGAGATATTCTCGGAAAATCGCGAAGACTTTGAAAAAAAATGGGATTACCTTAAAATTTTTATCGAATATGGTATGCTCACCGATGATAAGTTCTATGACAGGGCACTGAACTTCTTCCTCTTTAAAAATACCGAAGATAAATATTTCACCTTCGAAGAGTATGAAAAACTTATAAAGGATAACCAGACAGACAAAGACAAGAACCTGATCTATCTTTATACTACTAATAAAGAAGAGCAGTATACTTTTGTGGAAGATGCAAGAAACAAAGGGTATGATGTTTTGATCATGGATGATGTCCTTACTCCCCATCTGATATCCAAATTCGAACAAAAAAATAGCAATAAAAAATTCGTAAGAGTAGATTCCGATGTAGTAGAAAATCTGATTAAAAAGGAAGACAAGGCAAAAGAGGAACTCACGTGGGAACAGAAACAGGAACTTTCCCCTGTTTTTCAGGCTGTTTGTCCCGAAACCAATGACCATACATTTATTATCGACTTTAAAGATATGGGAGAGCAGGCTAGTCCGATGGTGATCACCCGCAACGAATTTATGCGCCGGATGAAAGACATGAGTCAGGCCCAGGGCGGAATGAATTTCTACGGTGATATGCCGGATAATTTAAACCTCGTTGTAAACATATCTCATCCT
>CAZIOB010000144.1:0-14015 GCA_964540755.1 uncultured Prolixibacteraceae bacterium
GAGTTTTTCAAGCTCAGCTTTCACTACCATCTGGCAGCGGATACACACCATATTTTTTATGAATAACTTCAAATCAAAAATTGAACAAGCTAAAAGTAGGCAATTAAAATTACGCATTCTATACTTTTTTTGGCTTATTTTTGAATATGAATTATAGTTTTGCCTTATAATTTATAATTGTAAAAAATAGGATAAATTTCTTTTTTGTATGCAGAAATGTATGTAGAAATAAAAAATGCTCTGCAATTAGCTAATTTACAAAGCATTGATTTATTCGCCTGTGCCCAGAACAGGACTCGAACCTGCACGTCCAAGCGGACACTAGTCCCTGAAACTAGCGCGTCTACCAATTCCGCCATCTGGGCTTTCAGACGGGTGCAAAATTAAGAAATTTATTGAAACCGCATATGAATCCTGTCTAAATCTGATTTTATCTTTTTAAATTATAAAATTTCTGATGGAATTACCATTATTAAATGATTTCGGCAGGTAACGAAATTTTTATTATAACTCATCTGAAAATTATATCTTTTAAAAGTCAATTATATTTATTTTTCCCTGATTTATAAAGCAGTACATTAACTTCCTGTGTGGTAACAAGGCATCCATACTGCATTGATTCCAATGTGGGACGTATAGTTTCAAAGAAGTCTGTAATTTTCTTTTCTTCATCGACAATCTGGATGAGGGTGGGTATTTTTTCTGCCACCTCCCAGAATTTATATGAATGGATAACCGAACTGGCACCGAATCCCAGCATGCCTTTCAGTACTGTAACCCCTGCAAGGCCTGCCTCCTTCGCTTTAAAAACTATATTCTCGTATAACACATCGTGTCCTTTTTTATCGGTAGAACTGATAAAAATAGACAGAAGTAAAGCTTTTGAATTATTTTCCATATCAGATAAGTTTAATGAGATTACGGCCCAGAATAACAGCCAGCAGTCCGAGCAGAAAACTCATGGTTGAGTATGTGGCAAGACGGAAAAGTTCTTTGTTCTGCAATAACAGAAAGGCGTCGTTTGAAAAGGAGGAAAAGGTTGTAAATCCGCCACAGAATCCTACTGTCAGAAATAACCTCCATTCGGGTGACATAAAATTACCTTTTTCAGAAATGCCGAAAAAAATCCCGATTAACAAGCTTCCCAGAATGTTTACCAGGAATGTTCCCCATGGAAAAACTGATGCAAAGGAGATCTGGATGTAACGTGAAATAAGAAACCGGACGCCTGATCCCAGGAACCCGCCAATCCCGGCAATTAAAAATGACTTTATCATAAACACAATATTAAATTTGTACTTGCTGGTATTTCATCAGCCTTTTCAGACGGTCAAGGGCAGACTTCATTGCCTCCTGCAAAAGTAATAAAATCTAACATCTGAATGCCAGACTGAAATAATTTTGCAACCCGTTTGTTTGAACAATTTTCTAATTTTTAACGTTAGTTAATAAGACAATTAATAAGTGGTAATAAAGGAAAAACATATTGCAGAAATTTTCATGATAGCGGCAGGAATTATTTTCTATAAAATAGTCAAAGTTTTTAACAATACAGAATGGTAATAATGATTAACCATGGGCATGATTAAAACAAATGCGGGTTACTATGATGCCTTCGAAAATTATTAATTATATTCAAATGAATGAAAAAGCTTGAAATAAAGATTCCTGTCATCTTGCCGGGTGTCCCCGATGAAAAAGATGCATGTGTACAGAGGTTGATAGAGCAGCTTCAATTCCGGAAAGGGCTGAAAAAAGTTCATGTAGCTGATGAAAACAGCGATGGCATTCCCAGGCTTTGCTTTCATTACAACCCTGATGTTATCTCTATTGAAAGGGTTGAGCAGCTTGCGGGCCAAACCGGCGCTGTCATTGCCGGAAAATATGGCCACAGGCTCATAGAGGCCAAAGGGATACGCCATACCCGTCATGCCAGAAGAGTTGAAAACAGACTGCAAAGGGCACCTGGAATACTGGAAGCATCGGTTTCGGCAACAGGAATGATCCGGTTGGAGTTTGATACTTCCCTGACCAATCAGGAGAATATTATTACGCTGCTGGAAAAAGAGGGATTAGATATCCCTGTCAGTGACGTGACTGCCAGAAGGTACCTCGACAGCCTGAAGAAGAAAGAAAAACCTTCACATAAAGTAGAAGAGAAAAAACATGAGCATGGGGGTATCTCCGGGGAAAATACCGGGCTGGCCTTTTCAATTATCTGCGGGGTATTGCTGGGCACCGGGTTCGGCCTTTCTTTTGTGGAAACCGTTTCCCCATGGATAAGCTTGTCTTTGTATATAGGGGCTTACTTTTTCGGAGGATTTTATACGGCCAAAGAAGCTGTTGAGACAGTGTTGAAAGGGGGGTTCGAAATAGATTTCCTTATGCTGGTTGCTGCTGTAGGGGCAGCTATACTTGGGGAATGGGCAGAAGGTTCGCTGTTGTTGTTCCTGTTCAGCCTGGGACATTCCCTTGAACATTATGCAATGAATAAAGCCCGTAAATCTATTGCGGCGCTGACAGAGCTGGCTCCCAAAACAGCCATCGTAAAAAGAAATGGCAAAACTGAAGAAATCAATGTGGGGGATCTTTGTATCGGCGACATTGTGGTTGTGAAGCCTAACAGCAAAATTGCCGCAGATGGGATAGTGATAATGGGGGAGAGCAGTGTAAACCAGTCTCCCGTCACAGGAGAAAGCATCCCGGTTGACAAGATCTCGGTTGAATATCCTGACATTACACAGGGAAAAGATATTAAAGATGAAAACAGGGTATATTCAGGTACGATCAATGGAAATAATACGCTGGAAATAAAAGTAACTAAAAAAGCCGGGGATTCCACCTTATCGCGACTTGTCAGGCTTGTCAGCGAAGCGCAGACCCAAAAATCGCCGACCCAGCATTTTACCGATAAGTTTGAGAGATATTTTGTGCCGTCAGTCCTTGTACTGGTGGTGCTGCTCAACTTTGCCTTCCTCGTTATTGATGAAACCTTCAGTGAAAGTTTTTACCGTGCCATGGCCGTGCTGGTTGCCGCCAGTCCGTGTGCTCTTGCTATTTCAACTCCAGGCGCAGTACTGAGCGGGGTAGCCAGGGCGGCGAGGGGAGGAGTGCTGATAAAAGGCGGGAGGCCGTTGGAAGACCTTGGTAGTCTCACTGCCCTGGCCTTTGACAAAACAGGTACCCTTACCGAAGGAAAACCGAAGCTTACAAAAGTGGTAAGCTGTAATGGTGTTTCTGAAATTGATATCCTAAAAATGGCAGTGTCGGTAGAATCGCTAAGCGATCATCCGTTGGCACTGGCCATTGTCAGGGACGGCAGGGAACGCCTCATGAATATGGATATCCCTGAAGCCAAAAAGCTGGAAGCGGTCTCTGGAAAAGGGATTAAAGCGCAACTGAACAACAGCATTGTTTATATCGGCAACCGGGCGCTTTTTGAAGGGCACGATGAGATCAAATTACCCGGAACACTTATGGATAAAGCGGAGGAATTGGAGGAAAACGGCCATACAACCATGATAGTGCGGCGGGATGACCAATTTGCCGGGTTGCTTGCCCTGATGGATACACCCAGAAAAGATGCAAAGAGCGTACTGGAAAAGTTGAAAAACACGGGTATCAGAAAAATGATCATGCTTACAGGTGATAACCAGAAAGTGGCCGACTCCATAGCGCGGCAGATTGGGATAACCGATGCCCGGGGCAGTTTGCTGCCGGAACAAAAGGTGAAAGCAATTAAAGAACTGATGCAAAAAGAATCAAGGGTTGCCATGGTTGGGGACGGTGTGAATGATGCACCGGCGATGGCTCACAGCACGGTCGGCATAGCCATGGGGGCTGCTGGTTCCGATGTAGCCCTCGAAACTGCCGATATTGCATTGATGGCAGACAGGCTGGAGACGCTTCCATTTGCTATCGGGTTGAGCCGGAAGGCCAAAAGTATCATACGACAGAATTTGTGGATCAGTCTGGGAATGGTGGCCATATTAATACCATTGACATTGGCCGGTGTTGCTACCATCGGGCCGGCGGTACTGATGCATGAAGGATCAACGGTTGTTGTTGTTTTTAATGCGTTAAGGCTGTTGGCTTTTAAAGCGTAGCAGATAATTACTTTTTATTTTTTTTGTTGAAAACTAGCTGGCTATTACTCTCAGGTATTTTAAAACGGCCATTGATTATTTTTTATCTTTGCGGCGTCTTTCAAGTTATTAAAGTTATTTATTTATTATAGTATAGTGTGAAGCTTGCATTTGTTTTAATCATATTCTTGTTTGGTAATATGATAAAGCTTGTTTCATCACTTATTCAATTTCAAAATTCAGCTGTGAGATGATTCAATTCTATAAAACTGAAAGCAATACAATCATTGCTGTTGAGTCCTCTTCTCCTCTTAGCCGGGAAGATAATGACAAACTGGTATGGCTTTTCTCAAATGCAGAGTGTTTAAATTCTGAAATCATTGACGGATGGTTTACAGGTCCCCGCAAAGAGATGGTTACCCCTTGGAGCACAAATGCAGTGGAGATTACTCAGAATATGGGTATATCCGGCATTTCGAGAATTGAGGAGTTTATTCCGGCCGCTGATGAGCATGCCAACTATGACCATATGCTGCAGAGAATGTATAAAGGTTTGGGCCAGAATATTTTTGAAATAAAAAAGCAGCCTGATCCTATTATTTATATTGAGGATATTTCAGAATATAACCTGAAAGAAGGCCTTGCTCTCAGCGCTGAGGAAATTGAGTATCTTAGTTCTGTGTCGAATGCTATGGGAAGGCCTCTTACCGACAGTGAGGTGTATGGTTTTGCACAAGTTAATTCCGAGCATTGCAGGCATAAGATCTTTAACGGGACTTTCATCATCGACAGCAAAGAGATGGAATCTTCGCTTTTCGAGATGATAAAAAAGACTTCAAGGGTTAATCCCAACAGCATAGTTTCGGCATACAGCGATAATTGCTCTTTTGTTGAAGGCCCTTTAGCGGAACAGTTTGCGCCTCTCAGGCATGACAGGCCTGATTTTTTTATTGTCAGGGATATAGAGACGGTTCTTTCCTTAAAGGCTGAAACTCATAACTTCCCCACAACAGTGGAGCCGTTTAATGGTGCTTCAACTGGTACCGGCGGGGAGATACGCGACCGGATGGGAGGCGGGAAGGGTAGTTTCCCTGTGGCAGGGACTGCTGTTTACATGACTTCTTATCCGCGTACAGAACCGGGCCGTCCATGGGAGCAATATACAGAAGAGCGTGACTGGCTTTACCAGACGCCGGAGGAGATCCTGATAAAAGCTTCTAATGGTGCAAGTGATTTTGGGAATAAGTTTGGCCAGCCTCTTATCACGGGGTCTGTGCTGACATTTGAGCATTTTTCCGGCCTGAAGAAATATGGCTATGATAAGGTTATCATGCTTGCAGGCGGAATTGGCTATGCAGATAAAAAAAGCAGTATTAAGGGCGATCCGCAAAAGGGTGATGCCATTATCCTGCTGGGAGGTGATAATTACAGGATCGGCATGGGCGGCGGCGCTGTGTCGTCTGTCGCTACCGGTGAATATGAGAATGCTATTGAGCTGAATGCGGTGCAAAGGGCTAACCCTGAAATGCAGAAGCGGGTATATAATGCCATACGCGCACTGGGAGAATCG
This sequence comes from uncultured Prolixibacteraceae bacterium, assembly GCA_964540755.1. Lineage (GTDB taxonomy): Bacteria > Bacteroidota > Bacteroidia > Bacteroidales > Prolixibacteraceae > JAAYJR01. Next base: position 5,656 of record CAZIOB010000144.1, read on the forward strand.
GATGCTAATCCTGTTATATCAATACATGACCATGGGGCAGGGGGTCATCTGAATTGTTTGTCGGAGCTTGTTGAAAAATGTGGCGGCAAGATTGATACGGCAAAACTGCCGGTCGGCGACCCTACTCTTTCACAGAAAGAGATTATAGGAAATGAATCGCAGGAGAGAATGGGGCTTGTCCTGAAGCCTGAACATGTTGAATTGCTGCGAAAGATCGCTGAACGTGAAAGGGCTCCTATGTATAAGATAGGTGAGGCTACGGGTGACATGCAGTTCACATTTGTAAATTCCGGGACGGGCGATAAGCCTGTTGACTGGCAACTCAAATATATGTTCGGGAATCCTCCTAAAACTATTCTTGAAGATATAACTGAAAAATCATATTTTGCTGAACCCGAATATGATACAAAGGATATTGCTGTGCTTGCCGGGAATGTTCTCCAGATGGAATCGGTGGCTTGTAAGGATTGGCTGACAAACAAAGTTGACCGGTCGGTTACGGGACGCATTGCTAAACAGCAGTGTGCAGGTGAACTGCAGCTGCCGCTGAATAATGTGGGAGTTTTTGCTGTTGATTACCGGGGAAAAGATGGTATGGCGATCTCGCTGGGCCATGCGCCTGTGGCAGGACTGACAGATGCTGCAGCCGGCTCGGTGCTTTCTGTCGCCGAGGCGCTTACAAATATTATATGGGCGCCGCTGAAGGATCATATAAGGAGTGTTTCATTGAGCGCTAACTGGATGTGGCCTGCAAAGAACAGGGGAGAGAATGCAAGGATATATCATGCTGTGAAGGCGGCAAGTGATTTTTGTTGCGCCCTGGAAATAAATATTCCTACAGGCAAGGATTCAATGTCAATGACCCAGAAATATAAAGATGATATTGTGTATGCGCCGGGAACGGTTATTATAAGCGCTTCCGGCCATGTTTCCGATGTCAGGAAAGTTGTTGAGCCGGTGATTGTTAATGATAAGGATAAGGAGGTATTGTTTATTGATTTTTCTTTTTCGGAAAGAGCTTTGGGAGGAAGCGCTTTTGCACAGTCAGTTAACGGTATCGGCAACAGCGCCCCTTCTGTCAGGGATGCTGGCCGTTTTGTAACGGCCTTTAACACTGTTCAAAAGCTTATTGAGAAGAATATGATCCTGGCGGGACATGATATCGGGTCGGGCGGACTGCTTATTACGTTGCTGGAGATGTGTTTCAGTAATTCGCGGGGTGGATTGAAGGCCGATCTTACAGGAGTGGGGGAGAGGGATGTTGTTAAAGTTCTTTTTAGTGAGAATCCGGGAATAGTGATACAGTGTGCTGATAATAATGAGGTAAAGAAACAATTGGAGAATAACGGCGTTGATTATGTGTCGCTCGGATTTCCTGTTGATACAAGGGAGCTGAGGATTGAAAACTACGGGACGGAATATCGCTTTGATATTGATTATATGAGGGACCTCTGGTTTAAAACTTCTTATTTGCTCGACAGGAAACAGAGCGGGAAAAAATTGGCCATGGAGCGTTTCAGGAATTATAAGAAACAGGGAATTGATTTTAATTTCCGGGACTTCACGGGGAAGGCAGCGGATTATAATATTGACAGACACCGTCGTCAGCCAACGGGCATAAAGGCTGCAATTGTCAGGGAGAAAGGCATTAACGGCGACAGGGAGATGGCTTATGCTATGTACCTGGCGGGAATGGATGTTAAGGATGTTCACATGACTGACCTGGTTTCGGGACGGGAAACTTTGGAAGATATTAATATGATAGTTTTTACGGGAGGATTCTCGAATTCTGATGTGCTTGGGTCTGCTAAAGGGTGGGCAGGGGCCTTCAGGTATAACGAGAAAGCCCGTGTTGCCCTTGAAAATTTTTATCGTCGCGATGATACACTTAGCCTGGGAATATGCAACGGTTGCCAGTTGATGGTGGAACTGGGGCTTGTATATACTGAGCATGAGATGCCACCTGAAATGCATGTTAATGATTCCGGAAAATTTGAGTCGGGATTTGTGAATGTTGATATCCTGCCTAATAGTTCGGTTATGCTGAGTAATATGAGTGGAATGCGGCTGGGCATCTGGGTAGCTCACGGGGAGGGTAAATTTGGCCTTCCTTACGGAGAGGGGGATTATCATATTCCCGTGAAATATACAAGGGATTATTATCCTGCTAATCCGAACGGCTCGGATTTTGCAACTGCAGCGATTTGCTCGGCAGACGGCAGGCATCTGGCTATGATGCCGCATCTTGAAAGGGCTTTCGTACCCTGGCAGTGGGCTTGCTATCCGCCTGACAGGGAAAATGATGAGATCGCCCCCTGGATACAGGCGTTTGTGAATGCACGCAACTGGATCGCAAACCGGGAACAGTAATAAAATTATTCAGGTTTAACCTTATGGCAACTGCAAATCAGCGGCAAGGTTATCTGACGTTTCTTTCCCTTTTATTATCTCTGCGATTTTTAATGCAAAGTGTATCGCTACACCAGGGCCTTTGCCTGTGATTATTTTACCGGAGACCTCAACATCGTTGCCGGTGACCTCAGCATCTGTAAGGTAATTTTCAAATCCCGGATAACAAGTTGCTTTTTTATGTTCCAGCAATCCGAGGCTCCCGAAAACCATTGGAGCAGCGCATATTGCCCCCAGCAACCTGCCTTCGTTCTTAAATTTTAATATTTTGTTTCTCAGTCCGGCATGCTCCTTAAGATTGGCAGACCCCGGCATACCTCCGGGCAGGATGATCATCCCGACTTTCCCATAATCAATATCTTCAAAAAGCTGGTCCGCCGTGACTGTTATGTCATGGCTCCCTGTTACCTTGTGCTTTCCTGTGACTGACACAACGATGACCGGGATCTCCGCCCTTCTTAGTACATCAATAATTGTCACTGCTTCTATTTCTTCAAAACCCTCTGCTAAATGAACTGCTGCAATTGTTTCCATAATTTAAAATTATTTCATTAATAAAGTGAAACGAGCATCATTGTTAAATCACACGGGAAGATGATCAAAACATGTGCAAGTCCCATATGATACCTTTGAAAATCATTGATTTATTTTAGTATATGAAACGAGCATGTAAAAAATATTAACACCCAAGAGGATGATTAAAATACATGCGAGTTCCATACTATACCTTTGAAAATTAACAATTTTAATAGTATGAAAATAAGAAAAGATCCGGGGAAACCCAAGATCTTTTTTGTCAAAATTTTTTTCTTCTGAAAAAAAACTTCAAAACCTGCAGTTAATCCTTGAATATACGGATATTAAAATGGCTGAAGGAGTATGGCTAATCAGTGTCAGTCAATAAATTAAAGAGTCTGTATTAGAAAGTTCGCTGACAAGGCTTGCCCTGTGAAATAAACGCTTAGCAATTTAACCGGGCGAGCGCGGACCGGAAAATGTGAGTTTACTAATTTGTAATTGACCATTTTGAGGGCAAGCATAACGCAGGCAGCAGACTTTATAGACCTAATTATTCATGTGTGAATATTCCTTCAGGGCACTCGTCAGCTTTTTCCTTGTGAAGAAAATACGGCTCTTAACAGTCCCGATGGGCAAATTCAGCTTGTCTGCTATTTCTTTATATTTATACCCGTCAATGAACATTTTGAAAGGAACCCGATATTCTTCATCAAGATTCTCAATTGCCTCTGTTATTTCATTGGCACGGAAAAATGAGTCGGGCGCCGGATATACTTTATCTTGTGAAAAATATAGATGAAAATCACCGTTCGTATCATTAATAGTGTTCCTGACCCTTACATTTTTCCTGTAGTCGTTAATGAAAGTATTTTTCATTATTGTATAAATCCATGCCTTCAGGTTGGTATTCTGTGTATATTTTTCCCTGTAGGTGAGGGCTTTCAACATTGTTTCCTGAAGGAGGTCATCAGCTTTTTCCTCGTCTGCTGTCAGTCTGAGCGCATAAAAACGCAATTTTTTTCTTAATCCTACCAGTTCGTTATTAAATTGAATTTGAGTCATGGCTTATTTACTTTTTATTATTTTTAATTTCTTTTAGAACAAATATATGACAGTAAAATTATAAATAAAAGAATTTAAGGTCTTTTATTATTTGATTTTTTCTATGTCACATAAAGAATATTGATCTGTTCATTTTTGTATTTTGTAATAAGTTGTAAATGAGATATATATTAAATATAGAATTTTTGTGTGTCAGTAATATTGATTTTATATGGCAAATAATTATTAACAATTTTTTTAGATATATTAAGAGAATTAACCTTTTCACATTCCTGGTGATCTTGTTTAATTTCCAAACGGCCTTATTATTTGCTCAGGAACCGGATACCACTGATGTAAAGATGAAATATTCACTGGATGAGGTAAAGGTAACTGCCTCAAAAATGATGATGATAAATTCACAAATGGCTCGTCTGCTTTCTGTTATTGAGTCGGAGGAGATTCAGCTTGCACCGGCAGAGAGTCTGCCGGGTATTTTAAGCTACATAGTTTCGGCAGATGTCAGGCAGCGGGGGGCAGAGGGTGTGCAGGCCGACCTCGGCATCCGCGGGGGTACGTTCGACCAGACGTTAATATTGCTTAACGGAGTGAATATCACTGATCCGCAGACCGGCCATCATAATCTGAACCTGCCTGTCAGTTTGTCCATGGTTGAAAGGATTGAACTGCTTAAAGGTGCGGATGCCAGGATGTACGGTCCGAATGCTTTTTCAGGGGCGGTCAATATTGTTACCAAACAGGCTGCCGGCAGCTCAGTCCTATTTTCACTTGATGCCGGCAGCTATGGATATCTCAATGGTGATTTGTCGGGAAGTCTTAAAACCGGCAACGTGTCTCATAATTTGGCAGGTAATTATAAGAGTTCAAAGGGTTATGCTGATAATACCGATTTTGACATTTCAAATATTTTTTATTCGGGCTGCCTGGTAACCGGGAGGGGCAGATTGGCAGCACAGTTGGGATTTTCAGGGAAGGGTTTCGGCGCTAATAGTTTTTACACTCCCAAGTACCCTGATCAGTTTGAAGAGACCAGGACTTCCTTTATGTCGCTCCGGTGGGAATCTGTGAACAGGATTCATTTTACGCCTGTTGTTTATTTCAGGCGGCATTACGATAAATTTATGCTGTTCAGGGAGGAATCGCCTGAATGGTATGCGGGGCACAATTATCACCGCACAGGTGTAATTGGCGCTAATGTTAGCTCATGGCTGCTCTGGAAGGCCGGCAAAACATCATTCGGAGGAAGTTACCGGTCGGAGGGCATTGTCAGCAATATTCTTGGGGAGTTGATGGAAAAACAGCTGAAAGTCCCACACGAAGATGCTTTTTACACTCATTCAAAAAACAGAACGACTGCCTCTGTGTTTATTGAACATGTCTGTTATCTGAACAAATGGATAATCGGCGCGGGGGCTCTGATGAACCGGGTATCGGACAGTAATCCGGGAATAAGATTTTTTCCCGGAACCGATATTGGTTATCAACTGAATCCCGAAATCAAACTGGAGGCATCCTGGAATACTTTTCTGCGAATGCCTACTTTTACGGATCTCTATTATAGCAGCCCGACAAATATCGGTAATGCTGGTCTGGAACCTGAATATTCATCTACCCTTGAGGGTGGGGTGAAGCTGAATAAAGGATTTATAAAGGGTCAGGCAGCTCTTTTTTACAGGGTGGGCAGAAATATGATCGACTGGCTTAAAATGGAGGATGACGAAATTTGGCGGGCAGGGAATCTGACACAGGTGAACAGCGTGGGGGCAGAGATAAAAATGCAGCTGCGGCTGAAAGAACTGGCAGGAAGAGGATGGCCGGATAATATATTTCTGGGATGGTATTATAATGAACAGGATAAAGAAGCAGGAGATTATATTTCGCACTATGTGATGGATAACCTTAAACATAAGCTGGTTCTTTCGGCCGGTAAATCTTTTGGAAAATTCATATTTTTGGATATTAAAGGTTATTTCCGGGACAGGGAAGGAACTTATACAGGTTATAATAATGAAGGTACCTGTATGGAGATTCCTTATAAAGCTTTTTGGCTGTTTGATGCTAAGGCTATGTATAAAAAGAATAATCTCCGGGTTTTTATTTCAGCCAATAATATTTTTAACAGGGAATATTTTGACATGGGGAATGTCCCCCAACCGGGGAGATGGATTAAAACGGGAATTTTGTATAACTTAAATTTTTTGTGATCTTTATTTAAACGGTTTGACAAAAGTTGTATATTAGCGATAAAAAAAAGAGATATGCTGAAAGGAATACTTGCAATTTCCGGTCAACCGGGATTATTCAAAATGGTGGCAGAAGCAAAAAACAACATTATCGTTGAATCACTGGAAACAGGGAAAAGGATGCCTGTTTATTCTTCTTCAAAAGTATCTGCACTTGAAGATATTGCTGTTTTTACTGATGATGGCGATGTTCCCCTGAAAGATGTCCTTAAAGTAATATATGAAAAAGAGGATGGCGGCAACACAATAAGCCATAAGTCCCCACCGGATGAGCTTAAGTCCTATTTTGCAGAGGCGCTGCCCTCTTACGACCGCAGCCGTGTATATATGTCGGATATTAAAAAAGTATTGCTATGGTATAACATTCTTTTAAAAAAGGAATTATTGGATTTTACCGAAAAGTCTGAGGAATCAGAAGAAAATGAGTCCGGGGAAGATGAAAAAAAGGAGCAATAACCGGCGCCAAAAGTGTTTGAAATGGTAAAAAGCTATATTTTAAGTTGTTTATTAACTATTCTGTTTATAAAATTTCCAATAATTATTATTTATTATAAAATAAATATTTAAATTTGTTTGATTAAGGTTTTTTAACAGTGAAGAGACTATTAAGGAAACAACGTATGACAGATGAAAATTAATAAATAAATTGTATCCAGGATTAATAATATTCTTAAAATTCATTGATTATGAAAAGATTTACTATTTTTTTATTATCCCTCTTTATTGCGGGAAATGTAATTGCCCAAAATGCAGATAATAAGTGGGCTATCGGATTAGGGCCGGGAGCGTATTATAATCTCGACCTCGAAAGTGTCGGCTTCCTTGGTGAATTTTATCTTAGCCGTTTTTTAAGCCCGACTTTCGACTTGATGGTAAAGGCCGATGCCGGATTTAACGATGAAGGTGTTGACTTTGTCAATCCTTTGTTGAATCTGAGATTGAAGTTATACAAGCAGGATAATGCGGTTCAGCCATATTTATTTGCCGGACCGGGCATTCTTTGGGACAATACCGAATCGGGAGTTAATTTTAACGCCGGTGCAGGTATAAAAGTTCCGGTAAGCCCAAACACATCTCTTTACCTTGAAGCTGCTTACATTAACGGTATTGAGGCTTCGAGGGATTTGCCACCGGATTGGAATGAGGAGACTGTTACCGATAATTTTATTAAATTAAACGGTATAGTCGAATTCGCACTTGGGGCTCCTAAGGATTCGGATGGCGACGGCGTCCCTGACAAAAGGGATAAATGTCCTGATACACCTCCGGGAGTTCAGGTTGATGAGGATGGATGTCCGCTTGACCGTGATGGTGACGGCGTTCCTGATTATAAAGATGATTGTCCGGATGAGCCGGGTGACCCGAAGTTTAATGGTTGTCCCGACAGCGACGGTGACGGAATTCCGGATCACCTGGATGAATGTCCCGACACTCCGGGCCTTGCAAAATTTGATGGTTGTCCTGATACCGACGGTGACGGAGTTCCGGATCATCTGGATGAATGTCCCGACACGCCAAGAGGTTGTCCTGTTGACGAGGATGGTTGTCCGCTTGACTCAGACGGAGATGGTATAATTGACTGCGAAGATAAATGTCCGAATGAACCCGGACCTGCTTCCAATGATGGTTGTCCTGTTGGCTGGGAAACTCTGGATGTACCCACTGTATATTTCGATTTTGACAAAGCAGTTATCAAACCGGAAGCACAAGCCAAACTTGATGAACTTGTTCAAAGATTGAGCGGCGCCAAAGAATATGAGGTTACTGTTGGCGGACATACATGTGATATCGGAACTGACGATTATAACATGGATCTGTCAGAGAGAAGGGCAGAAGCAGTTGTTAAGTATCTGTTGTCAAAAGGTATTTCCAATGCTTATGTCAGCTCAAATTACTATGGAGAAGAAAAACCTGCTGTTCCCAATACTTCAATTCCTAACAGACAAAAGAACCGCAGGGTTGAGTTTGAAGAAGTAAAAGTTAATAAATAAACAGATAAATAGTTGTCAGAAATTTTTATTAACCTGGCACTAAGGCTTTGTTACGAAATAAAGTGAATAAAATAGGCGAAGTTATTTTTGTTTTTAACAAAGCAAAATTTTGAGGCATAGCCAAAGCTATGGCGAA
>CAZIOB010000145.1:0-15851 GCA_964540755.1 uncultured Prolixibacteraceae bacterium
AACCTGAACATTTAGGCTTGTTCTTTTTGCTTTTTACTGCATTGAAATTTTTCGCCATAGCTTTGGCTATGCCTCAAAATTTTGCTTTGTTAAAAACAAGAATAACTTCGCCTATTTTATTCACTTTATTTCGTAACAAAGCCTAAGTTTCGCTATAATTGATAACCTGTCAACTTTTTTTCTGTTGGAATTAATCCAATTTTAGCTAACTCTGGTTTTGAGAGAAAATAACACATTATATATGCAAATTGTATGCAAATAAAAAAGAGTCACATTTAATTTTAAATGTAACTCTTTGATATCCTGGTTGTCCTGCCAGGGCTCGAACCTGGACTCTTCTGATCCAGAGTCAGACGTGTTGCCAGTTACACCACAGGACAATTTTTATTTGTTTTGTTTGCTGGTATATTATTTATATAAACGTTTTGTTTGTATAACTTACCAATATGCTCTTGATTTTTAAGAAAAAAATATTCCCGCAAGGCAGTTTAAATTATAATTTGTTTAGTTTCTTCTCATTGATAACCAGTGACAGGATTTCATATATAGTAGAACTTTTTTTTATGTTGCTGCAAAAATAATAAAAAGTTGAAATGAATCATAATAAATATATTACCGAAACCCTCAAATTATTAATATAAACCGAAAAAAACGTATATTTATTATAAGGAGCTTAAGGCTGAACTTTTACCAACATGTTGTATAAATCTTGCGTGCAAAAAATCCCGAGGAAACTTTATTTGCTTTTTGATAACAATATTTCCTGGAAATTTGTTAATATAGGAGAGGTAAATTTTAAAAGAAAGTTGGCTTGAATTATATTTTCATGAAATATACTTTTTAGACTGTACTTAATTATTATAAAATTCTGAAAGAATGAAAGTTGCTGTTTTCAGTACCAGGCCATACGATATCGAATACATGGATAAGGCTAACGGTGAAAAAAAACATGAATTGGTATATTTTGAAACATCCCTGAAGCCGAAAACCATACGATTGGCAGAAGGTTTCGATGCTGTCTGTGTTTTCGTAAATGATACCCTGAACAATGAGGTAATTGAAGGATTGGTTGAATTAAATGTAAAATTGATAGTACTGAGATGCACGGGTTTTAATAATGTTGATATTGAAAGTGCTTGCAATAACAATATAAAAGTCCTGAGAGTTGCAGGTTATTCACCAACTACGGTTGCTGAGCATGCTGTAGCCCTGATTCTGACTCTTAACAGGAAAACACATAAAGCTTATAACCGGGTTCGCGAAGGCAATTTTTCCATCGAAAGGCTCTCCGGTTTCGAACTCCGGCGGAAAACCGTAGGTGTGATCGGAACCGGGAGGATTGGATCATCGTTTGCCCGGATAATGAAAGGTTTTGGGTGTGATGTTGTGGCTTTTGACAATTATCCTGATGAGTCATTAAGTAACAGTGTTGTGAGATATTGTACTCTTGAGGAATTGTTTCAGGTCTCTGATATCATATCTTTGCATTGCCCTCTTACCCCGGAGACAAACAGGCTGATCAATAAAAACTCCCTGCAACTTATGAAATGCGGTGTTATGCTTATCAACACCAGCAGAGGTAAGCTTATTGATACTGATGCTGTAATTGAAGGATTAAAGGAGGGTCGTATAGGATATCTCGGGATTGATGTATATGAACAAGAGGAGAAACTGTTCTTCAAAGACTTATCGGAAATTGTAATACTCGATGATAAAATATCCCGGCTTATGACGTTCCCAAATGTTTTGATTACGGCTCACCAGGCATATTTTACTGATATTGTATTAACGGAGATCGCTCAGACTACGATTCAAAATCTCACTGATTTTGAAAATGGAGCAATTAATGAAGTTAACCAGGTTTGTATTAACAGGATTAAACCTGGCAGACACTAGTCTGATATAATGAGTCCCGGGTAATTTAATATCCCCAAAATGGAACATTTTTAGTAAAGATAGTGTACATATAATTAACTATTATTCCTTGTTAGCCAGTATAGTCCTTTTACACCGGATTTTATATCATCGAGTTTAAGCAGCACGAGGATTTTTTCTATATATGCAATTATCCCCCAGATAACTGCCAGATAATACATCCAGGCATAAAAGCCCCATACGAACAGCACAAAGAAAAATATACCCTGGATATAACCGGCAGTGACAGCTCCATATAGATGTAAACCCGGAATTTTACCGAAACGGTAAAAAGCTATTATATAACTAAGTACAAAAATTGCAAGGAATATATACAGTAACCAGGCATGGGGCTGAATTTCATCCCATTTAAAAATAAATAATCCCAGTAGGGCAAGTATATAAGTACCCATATCTGCCAGGTTATCCAATCCCGCACCAAAACGTGTCTTAAGATTGAAAGTCCGGGCAATATTTCCATCAAGGATATCACTGACAAGGCTTATGCATAGAAGAATCACAAACCATTTTTCATTGCCTGCGATTGCAAGCGCCAATATTACAGGAAACATTATAAGCCGGTAGAAACTGATAAGGTTGGGAATGTTGATTATATTTTCTCCTTTAAAATAGTATTTCATCGTTTAAAAATCATTAAAGAAAAAGAACCAGCATTATCAGCACACTCATTGGGATAAAAAGATTGTCAGACCCCCTCCAGCTTACCAGTTCTGCTAAAGTTGATATCAGGGCAATACACAGCGCCAGCCAAAAAGTTTTAAAGTCGAAAATTGTTTGGTTGAAATAAAGTGCAATCAGGCTGATGATAAAGCTGGAGGCAAGAAAAGATCCTGATCCCAGTAAAGTTTTTTTAGTTGTTATTCCGAATATTTTGATTTTATGATTATATCTATTCATGTTAAGGCCAAGAATTCCTGCCATCGGGTCGCATATAGCCAATATTAATATCGGTAATATATACATGAATTTATTATCGAGCAGGTTAGAAATAAGAAAAGTCAGGTAAATGGACAGCGGCAGAAGATAGCTTCCTATTGATTTTCGCTCGATGTCATGTATTGATTTGAGTTGAGTTCCGTTACGGCTGATAAACAATAAAATGAAGAAGAAGATAGCCAGTATAAGTACATACCAGTGATCGGAGAAGAGGTATGGAAAGGTGACAGTGGATAGTGTAGCAGTAAAATGAGCAAATTTTCGGGTTATCTCACCTTTTAATCTAAGTCGTCTGTAAATAAGTTCATTAAAAATTAAAAGAAGAGAAATTGCAACAAGATAGATAAAAGCTAAGGCTATTTGGTTTTTCATATCTGATAATATAGTTAATATTTTTCTATAAATTTATGAATATCCCGAGAAAAGCTAATCCGGCTCCCACTGCAATCATACTATCGAATCTGTCCAAAAATCCTCCGTGCCCCGGAATCAGATTGCTGAAATCTTTTGCTTTATATACTCTTTTATAAAATGAGGCTGAAAGATCACCGGCAAATGCAAGGATTACTATCGCTGTGGCCGCTAAAATAGTTTTCAAAGAGGGCGCTTCTATTAATCCATTGAATAGCAATGAACTAAAAACAGCTACCATTGCACCGCCGATAAGGCCTTCCACTGTTTTGCCGTGACTGATACCCGGCATAATCTTTCTATGGCCCCATAGTTGGCCTGTTATCTGGCTAAAACTATCAAAGATTGAAAGTACCAGAAAAGAGTAAAGTATCAAATTTTTTCCCATTCCGCTGAAAAAGAAAAAGCCGGCAGCAAGAGCAATAAAGACAGATAATGAAATAGTAAAGAACTTTTTGTTTTGATATTCTGAATTCCTGTATAATTTAAATAATTCAAAGAGGCCTGTAAGAATAATAATTATTGAAATTATCCGGAAAGCTACTGGATTTATCACAATACTAAAAAATAAAATATGAATGATAATAAAATATGTAATGAATTTTGTCCAGCTTTTCCTGGATTCGGAACTGTTTTTTCCCCTGTTAATAAAATAGAATCCGATTCCACCGATAAAAAAGTAAGCAACTATTATTAAGTATATAGTCCTGATCATAAATAAGATGTTATCGATATAGTATAATTATTATTCCAAATATAATCATTCCAAGCGCATATATGTATCGGACATGGCCTTCAGCACGTCCTGTTTTTATACCTGCGAGTAATTTGGGCCCTGTAAAAGCTCCCGATATTGTACCGGCAGTAAGAAAGTAAACCAGTGTAAGATCTATCTCTCCTATTAAAAAGTGTGCAGAAAGCGCTGAAACTGCATTGACAAGGACCACCATAAGAGAGGTTCCAATGACCAGTTTTACAGGGATTCCCAGTGCAAATAATCCTGCCAGCACAGGAGCAGTTCCATTGGTCCCAAAAGTGCCGGTAATCATCCCTCCCATAAGGCCATAGAAAGAACTTAAAAATATCCTTTTAACATTAAGCCCCTCTTTTATATTACTTCTTATCTCTGCCTTTTTTCTTGTTATATTGCTTATAATCATATGAGTTGCAATTAATACTGAATATATGCCAAACCCGGTTTTTAACTGCCCGGGGGTTATAAGTCTCGTAATTGCCGCACCTGAAACAGCTCCGGCAATACCTGCAACGGCAAATATTATTCCGATGTGAATATTGATATTGCCCATACGGTAATGCCCGATTGATCCGATAATACATATTGGGAGAGTGGCAGCCAATGAGGTTGGAATTGCTATCTGTGCAGGAACGCCATATAATAATATCAGGAGCGGAATAAAGAAGAATCCTCCGCCACCTCCTATCAGGGAAGTGAAAAATCCTATAAAAAAGCCTGTCAAAGGCAGCAAGAGATAAATTAATTCAAATGAAGAGTGGAAGATCACAATTGCTGTTTTTTTTCAATTACTTTTTTTCTTTAAGTATCTTGTATAATCCTTTAACATTATATCTCATTTCAGGAATAATTAATTGAATTATGATATGCTCAATTGCTTCAATAATTCCTGCTGCTATCATTATATAATAATATGGGTTAATGAATCCTATTGTAAAAAGGCAAATATAAAACGACCCCTCAATATAACCTGCTGCCTTGGTTGAGTATAAATGAAACAATTCGGGATAATGAAAAAATCTTTCTTTACCATATGTGAAAATAACTATTCTAAATGGATTTTCCAGATAAAAAATTAATTTTTCAGGTATGATCTTTTCTATTACCGGAAAAATAGAATAATTATCATGGTTACAAATTTTAACCGGCAAAAATTAATTTTTGGTTTTATATGGTGAATACCGTAATTATAAATCCAACAGTTCCTGTGCTGCCGGAACAGGGCAGAAACTGTTGAATGGCTTAAGCATTCCGGATTAAATATTTTTCAAAGGGGAGAGTCGCTGGAGGATATCTTAAAGATTCATTCTTTGATAAAAAATTATCCGGATCTGGAATTATTTATCCCGGGCAATGTCATTGGCAGCTTTGTCCCGGGCGAAGCGAAGGAGCTCAAAGGGAGCTCGAAGGAATTTTTCATACTGCCTCAATAGTTGACGGAGGCTTTGTTGTAATATTATAAGTAACACTGACAATTCCTGGAACTTTACTTATAATTTCATCTGCCAGTCTGTTCAGCATATCAAATCCCAGTTTAGTAGGATAAGCAGTCCTTGCATCAACGCTATCCCAACAGCGTATTTCGATCTGCCGGCCAAAATCACGTTTCCCCTCCCGCATCCCTGTAACCCGGTCTTCATGCAATATTGCCATATATTGAAAAGCGTCGCTGTCTTTCAATAGTTTTTCAACAACGGTTGTAGCCTTCCGCACTGTTTCTATTTTCTCAGGGGATGCTTCTCCGATAATACGGGCAGCAAGTGCCGGTCCCGGGAAAGGTATGCGTGCGAATAATTCGTGCGGAAGACCGAGTGATTCTCCGACTTTTCTTACGCCGTCTTTCCTGAGACTGATCAAAGGTTCAATTATACGGTATCCAAAAGCTTGTTGCGGATCTATACCGAGCTGTTCAAAAACGTTATGCTGGCGTTTTATGCCTGCAGTTGTTTCATCAATGTCAGTGAGTATAGTCCCCTGCAAAAGATATTTTGCCCCGCTGTCTTTAACAATACGGCCAAACACATCTTTGTAGAATGTCTGGGTAATTGCCTCACGTTTATCTTCAGGATTAGTGATGCCTTTAAGGGCTGCAAAGAATTGTTCCCTGGCATCTATAACATCAACTTCAACCCCTAATTTTTTAAACATATTATAAACCTCTTCCGGTTCTCCTTCCCTCATTAAGCCGTTTTCTACAAAAACAGTTTTCAGGTTTTTGCCTAAAGCCCGATGTCCCAACATAGTCACAACAGACGAATCAACACCTCCGGAGAGGGCATTTATTGCTATTCCGTCACCTACTGTATTTTTTATCTCTTCTACACTTTTACTGATGAAATCATCAGTGTTAAGATCTTGTAATTTTATTTCTTTGATCGCATTTTGTTTTTCTTTTTTCATACTCTTTTTTACTGACTTATATTTAGGAATAATTTTGAACAAAATAGTCCGAATTTTTTGATTTTCCAATACTTGTTGATTTTTATCAATTTTTTTTGCCGGGATTGGCGATATCAGCCAAAGCAATTGTAAGTCCATTATAATGTTCAACCTGTGTGAACGATAGTACATGACTCGTTTCACCATAACGAAGGCTAAGCTCTCAAAATTTTTTATTGTGCTTCCCAATGATAACGCACGCTGTAGAACTTTATGATGATTTTATTTTAGATATTCAGGTATTAGCATTTTAACTATCTTTATGGTAAAATTTGGATTTTTTACAGATAATTGTTAAAAAATGTTAATATATAAACATTTTATAGTGTATCGTGTATTACTAAAGAGTAATTAATAGTCGAAAATAATTTAACAATTTTATTTTATGAAAGCAAAACTAATTTTTTTGATTACTTTTTTTGCATTTTCGGGCATACTGAATGCTCAAACCGACAAGAAAAGCAGTATTCCCTTAATTGGGTCCAAAGCGCCTTCTTTTACATTCGAGACAACAAACGGGACTTTAAAGTTTCCTGAAGATTTTGGAGATAAATGGAAAATAATTTTCAGTCATCCTAAAGCATTCACTCCTGTTTGTACACATGAAATTTTACATCTTGCTCTTTTACAGGATGAATTAAAAGAACTTGGAGTTGAAGTGGCAATTTTATCGACTGATACAAAAGAAAATCACGAGCAGTGGAGAATTTCGATGGAGGAAATTCTTAGCAAAAGAGCAGTTCCTGTTAAAATTGAAATTCCTTTTGTCAGTGATCCGCAGGCAAGAATTGCAAGGTTATACGGTATGCTGCATGAAGAAGCAAGTGATACCAGGACCGTCAGGGGAGTTTTTATTATCAGTCCTGATAACATTATTGAGTCAATCTCATTTTATCCTTTATCAGTAGGACGCAGTCTTGAGGAAATGATAAGGACTGTCCAGGCCTTAAAAACCGTAAGGGAAAGTAAGTTATTTACTCCTGCAAACTGGGAGCCTTATAACGATTTACTTGTCCCGTATTACCCGTACTCGGAAAAAGAAATGATAGATAATCCGGAATTATTGAATGAATATTACAAAATCGGGTCCTATCTGTGGTATAAGAAAAGTTCGAACTGATTTATATAATTAATGCGATGATCCGGGTCGAAATCGACCGGCCCGGATTTTCTCTGTTTTTAACGCTATGAATCGAGTATGATTGTAAAATCCCATTTGTATGCCTTACCACATCGGTGCGAAGGCATACAAGATCATAAAAAAAACATATGCGAATTACAAATGATGCCTTTGAAAATAATTGATTTTAATCATATCGTTAATCAATAATCTATTGGGATATCATAATAGTTTGAAGCAATAAATCTTATTTATTGGATATTAATTTTTACTAATCTGTATTTTTTGGTTAAATTTTCATACATTTAACTGTGAAGGAAGAAATAAATAACTAACTAAATGATTAGAACCGTTTTAATCACATTGCTTTTCCCTTTCCTTTTGCAACCTGTTGCCGGCCAAAGTAATTTTACCGGTGATAAAGAACAGCTTTTTGACAGTGATGAATTACTGGAGATGACCCTTGAGTTTGATATTCGTCATTTTAAAAGGACAAAGTTTAAAGGTCTTTATCAGGAAGCATTCATGACCTACCTGAATAACAATGATACAGTTACAAAAAAAATAAAAATCAGGTCAAGAGGAGAGTTTCGACGGGAGTATTGTGATTTTCCTCCAATCAGACTGAATCTGAAAAAAAATGAACACCATGATGATATTTTCACTGATGTTGATAAGATTAAAATGGTAACCCATTGTAAAGGAGGATATGATGATTTTATATTGAAAGAGTATCTTATTTATAAATTATATAATGTTATTTCGGATTATAGTTTCAGGGCCAGGCTTTTAAAGGTTACCTATATTGATACGAGAAAACCGGACAGGCCTTTTTCTGAATATGCATTTTTAATAGAGCCGACAGAGTTTCTTACGGAGCGTACCAATACAAATGAAGTTGAATATGATAATCTTAACCAGGCCGGCATGAGACAGGAAATAATAGACAGGGTTGCATTGTTTAATTATATGATCGGTAATTATGACTGGACTGTTCCGCGACTTCACAATCTCGTTGTATTATCCCGGCCTTTCTCCGAAAATTCTCACCGTGGCATTCCAGTTCCTTATGATTTTGATTATTCAGGCCTGGTGAATGCAAATTATGCTGTTCCTCCGGAAGATGCTCCGGTCAAGTCAGTCAGAGAACGTTTATACCTTGGGTTGTGCAGAAGTGAAGATGAGTTCAGAAAAGTGACAGATCATTTCCGGGAAAAGAAAGAAGATCTCTATAAAATAATTGAAGAATTCCCATATTTGAAAGTCAAATCAAAAAAAGAAATGATAAATTATCTTGACTCTTTTTATGTGGATTTTGACCAACATAATACTATAGTTTCTAAATTGCTTAAAAATTGCCGGGATATTAAATAATATTAATCCTTAATCTATATTATGCCTGTCATATCTGT
Source organism: uncultured Prolixibacteraceae bacterium (assembly GCA_964540755.1). Lineage (GTDB taxonomy): Bacteria > Bacteroidota > Bacteroidia > Bacteroidales > Prolixibacteraceae > JAAYJR01. Next base: position 9,008 of record CAZIOB010000145.1, read on the forward strand.
TATTATTGAAAACATATTATTGAATATACTTGTAAGATTCTTGATCGATATTGTTGTAATTTTCGTGTTAGTCAGGATAGTTTATTACAAATACAACATGAAATATGAATATTTATTTTCCTTTTTTCTTATAGGGATTATAATATTTTTTATCTGTTCAATACTCGATACGGTAGATATACAGCTTGGAATGGCATTAGGACTTTTTGCAGTTTTTGCAATACTTCGTTTCCGGACGATCAACTATTCTGCTAAAGATATGACTTATGTTTTTGTTATTATCGGCACTTCTATAATCAATGCTTTGGCCAATATTCCCCCTCCTATTATCAGCGCCCTGGTTATCAACTCGATTATTATTTTAGCTGTTTATTTACTTGAAATTTTCTTTCAAAATAGTAAGGTCGATCATATAATATTAATTTATAACAAACCCGGATTGCTGGCTCCTGAATTTAAAAAAGAGTTATTAAAGGATTTATCCCGGCAGACAGGGTTTGAAGTGGTAAAAGTTAAGATCAAAAAAATTAACATGACCAGCAAAAATGCTGAAGTTGAGATCTATTTCCGGCAGAAGTAATATTATTTCTGTTTTGATTCAATAAGAGAAAACCGCAAAAATACCTGATGATTCAAGAAATTTGTATTATGGCTTTTATGGCCTGCAAAATGTCACTGAAGATCGGCGAATTCGCGTTTTACCTTTGATATCCGTTCACTCTATAAAAATATTAATGGAAAAGAAAAAGACTTTAAGTTTTATTCAATCAATCCCCCGCATAAATTTTTTGAACCTAAAAATTTTATTAATATTGGGGTTTCATTAAATAAGCTTCTTTTTATTTTATACTTAGAAAATTAACTGATACTGAAAGTTTAGCAAAGAAAAATAAAATCATAATAGTATGTTTATCAGGTTAATGTATTATCGTGTAATCTAATTTCGGGAAATAGCTGTTGACATTAACATCTAATTTTTAAACGGGCAAATGAATAATAATATAGGGTTTGATAATGAGAAATATTTAACGGAGCAGACCTCAGCTATTCTTGAGCGGGTGAACAGATTTAATCACCGGCTCTACCTGGAATTCGGAGGAAAAATTTTGTATGACTATCATGCTTCCAGGGTATTGCCCGGATTTGACCCCAATGTTAAGATGCGTCTTTTACAATTGTTAAAAGATAAGATAGATGTGATATTATGTATCAATGCAGGTGATATCGAAAGGAAAAAAGTCAGAGCTGATTTTGGAATTACATATGATGTTGACACACTTAAAACGATAGATGATTTCCGGGAATGGGGAATAGGTATTTCTGCAGTTGTTATTACTTGTTACCAGGGCCAGTTTCCTGCAAAATCATTTAAAAACAAACTTGAACTAAGGGGCGTTAAGGTATATTTGCATTATCCTACACAAGGCTATCCTACTGACGTTGATTTGATTGTCAGCGATAAGGGTTACGGAGCCAATGAATATATCCCGGTTAAAAGGCCTATCATAATAGTTACAGGACCTGGTCCGGGAAGTGGTAAGCTTGCAACCTGCCTTTGTAATCTTTATCATGAATATAAAACCGGTGTTAAGGCAGGATATGCCAAATTTGAAACTTTCCCTGTCTGGGATTTACCTTTGGATCATAAAGTAAATATTGCCTATGAGGCTGCTACCGTTGATCTGAATGATAAAGTACTTATCGACGAATATCACCTGAAAGCGTATAACACTGAAGTAGTAAATTATAATCGTGACATAGAAGCTTTTCATCTGCTCAGGAGAATTATTGAGAAAATAACAGGAGGAGAATCCATGTATCAATCGCCTACCGACATGGGGGTGAATCGTGTAAGTTCGGGTATCGTAAATGACAGAATGATAGTTGAAGCATCGGGTCAGGAAATTATAAGGAGATATTTCAGATGTGCCGTGGAGTATGCCTTAGGATTGGTTGATAAGGGAACTCTTGACAGGATGGCAGGAATTATGAAAAAGGCAGGTACTAAAGAGGAAGACCGTAAGGTTGTCCTGCCTGCAAGAAAGGCAGCCATTGATGCTGAAAGAGAAGGTAAGGGCAACGAAGGAATTTATTGCGGGGCTTCGATAGAGTTGAAAGACGGAACAATTATTACAGGCAAAAATTCTTCATTAATGCATGCATCTTCAAGCCTCATATTAAATGCAGCCAAGCATCTTGCCAGAATACCTGACAATATTCATCTTTTGCCTGAGAGTATAGTTGACTCTGTTACTCTTTTTAAAAAGAATATTTTGAATAATAAAATGGTGAGCCTGGATCTTGATGAGACCCTTATTTCATTAGGGATAAGCGCATTATCCAATCCTGTAGCCCAGGTTGCCCTGGAAAATCTTAAATCTTTGAGAAATTGTGAGGTGCATTTGACGCATATTCCCACACCTGGTGACGAGGCAGGCTTGAGAAAATTAAAAGTGAACCTGACATGTGATCCGGAATATTCAAGCAAGAGTCTTTTTATAAGCTGATGCAAACTCAGGATCCTGCTACAATAATATTAAAACTTTTTATTAACTGATGTCACAGGTCTTTGTGACTTTATAGTAGTCGGCCTTGTGCTGATAGTGCTTCTGCGCGTATTTGATGCAGCGGGCTTTGTACTAACATTGCTTCTGCCGGTATTAACAATTGACCTTCTTATAGTCTGGGTTCCTTTATTGTTTACAGAAGTGCTTGCTCTGTTATTTATAGTTGCAGAAGACCTGCGTGTATTAACAGTTCTGTTACTTACAGAATTTTGTGTAGCAGCTTTACCTGATATGGTTGTTGTGCGCCTCCGGTTAACTTCTTTGTTTCCGCTTTTAACTTCCGGCCGTAACGATTGGCTGTCAGATTTTCTTACCCCGCTGGTTACAGCGCGGCCTGCTTTGGCATTTCTTGTTTCCATAGCATATAATTCAGTTCCACGGTTTCTAAGGTCAGGACGGGAATAGGTTGCTCTGTAGCGTCCCTCTTTGATTTTACTTTTTATTTTTGGACTGTAAATCCGTATGTCTCTGTAATAGAAATCATTATATCTTGCATACCTGTAATGGTGCCAGTGGCGGTAATGTTTGTAGTAGTGGCTGTGCCAGTTGTAGTGATAACCGTAGTAGGTATGCCAGTAGTATGGATGCCACGGATGCCAGTAATGTGGCTGATAGCCCCAGTACCAGTCTGAACGCCAGGTTACATAACCCGGGAGGTAGATGAACCTGATCAATGGCCAGGCTTCAACTGCATACATCATTCTGTTTACAACAACTATCTTTGGTTTTACCCTGATGGTTCCCCTGTATCCCGGATTCGGGATTTCAGCATATGCTGGTTCAATGATGTAGTTTTTACCGTAAAGAGCTTCATCGCCGATCAGCTGAACCTCTACATTTCCGTTTCTGAACTGTTGTACGGTAAATACTGCTATATCTTGATTTTCATGTCTGTTGAGTGCAACCCTCAATACTATATTGTGTACGTTTCCGTCAACATAATCAAAAACCATAATATAATCGACCATGTTATCTCCATTGAGGTCGAGATTATTTATTCTTGAGTTTTCGTTGTTCAGTCTCCTTTCGAAACTTTCAAGGGTTTCAGATTCCTGGAAGAGTTTCATAACGGCGAAGAGGTTGAGATTATCACCCGGCAGACCCAGGTACTCTTGTGGCCACTCTTCTGCCCTGACTGTGATCCCTGCTACTGTCAGCAGCGCGATGATCGTTGTGATAATTAACTTTTTCATGACTCTTTGTTTTTATTTTGAAGAATTGTCTCTTCGCCATAGCAACGTCAAAATTCATACCAAATTTTATAAATAATTGATTATCAGTATTTAGTATAAATGATTAACTTTCTTTGACAGTTGTTATTGTAAATTGTGATTGATTATAATATCTTTGAGTAAGAATAATTATCAGATAGGCAAGAAATCTGTTGAGCGGCATTTCAACATGAAAAATAACGGTATTTTCAATTTTTAAATTAATCTATAATGGCAACAAAGAAAAAAATTACCAAAGTCGGGGGCGGGGAACCTTCCTCTACAGAAAATATTGGAAAAATATTTGAAGCTAGCCCTGAAAGCAAGGCAAAAGCAAAAAAACTCCGTCTGGTTGCCTTTTTGGCATGGATACTGGCTATGGCCGGTCAAATTTTTGCAATTCTAAAACTTCTTAGCAACGAAACACTGGTCTGGTTGATTGTTACCATTATAATCATTCTTGCACTGGCAATTATAGGTTCTGTTTTATGGAAGAAAGCAAACAGGCTGGATCCGGCATCCGAGAAGCAGAAAGTGAAATTTTTTATTCAAAATCAGTTGGGAGCCATAATGGGTGTGCTGGCATTTTTACCACTGGTTATTTTTATCTTTACAAATAAAAACCTTAGTAAAAAGACTAAAGGCATAGCCGGCTCCATTGCTGTGGTTGCATTAATTATAGCAGGTATTACAGGTGTTGATTTTAATCCTGCTTCCATAGAACAATATACTGAGCAGACTAAAGAAGTTGAGATTTTAAACGAGGGGTTTAATAGTGTTTACTGGACTCCTTCGGGCACCAGGTATCATCTGTATCAGGACTGTTCTTATATAAATACAGACAGAACTTCTGAAATTTTTGAAGGTACTGTTGCCCAGGCAAGAGAACTTAAAAATATTACAAAGTTGTGCAGCAGATGCCGCGAAAGGAGGATGAAAGAAAAAGGAATTTCTGAAGATGATCTTAAAACAAAGCTAAACGAAGAACTTTCGAAAATGGTGGAGTAACTATAAGGTTAGCCCCGGTTACCTGACACATATGGTAACCCGGAGCTTTTTCCTTTATGGCTGATATAATAAATTCCACGAGGGTTCTCCATTGCTTTGGCATACGGGTTTATAATGTCGCCCGGATCAATGCGGGGTTGCCGGTTCCAAAGACATATGTAATAAATCGGGATCAGCTAAATGAATTTGCAACCGGACGGAATACTCAACATATTGCGATTGATTTTGGCTTTTTTGCTGCATCTCTTAAATTAATTCTGTCATCTCTTCATCATCCTGCTTAGAAATGACATTCCTAATTCAGCAATATCATCCATCACATTACCGTCATTATCACGGTCAAGCAGCTGGTTAATTACATTTTGAGATTGAGGTGCCTGCTTTTTTTCAGTCTTCAGATAGGAATTCAGTAAATTATCAACAGCCCCTGAGCCGCCACTTTTTTTACCCAGGAAGCCCATTACTATGGGAGCAGCCATTTCTAAAATTTTTCCCGCTGAAGCACTGTTTATTCCGGTATCATTACTAATGTACTGTTCAACATTTTGTCTTTTATTACCCAAAACATGTTTCAATATGCCGCTACCGTTGGCAGAAGCAGGATTATTGAGAAGACTGTCCAGGTTGTTAAGAACACTGCCGTCATGATCCCTCGCTATTGCATTTTGTAACGCAGAGGCACCTTCCGGGCTATTACTGTTTTTTGCCAGAGCATTCATTAATATAGGGATAGCACTTGCTAGTGCACTCTTTGCCTGATTCGGGGAAGCATTAACCTGCCGACTGATAGTTTGTAATGAATCGTCATCAATACGCGATAAAATTGATTTTAAGATATTTTCCATTTTTTTGAATTTATTAAATATAATAGTTCTTAAGTGTTATTTTCTTTAGGATTTACTTCATCCCCGGTATCTTTAGATTTTCTTTTTAATTTTTGTTCAAGTTCATCGGCAATTTGATGCGCCTTATCCCCAATACTTTTACCTTTATATTTAGTCTTTTCTATAAAATCTTCTGCTTTGTCTTCCATTTTGTCAGAAAAGTTTTTCAACTTTTCCTTTATGTCGCTTTTTTCAAGGCCTTCCATCTTGTCTTCTATAAAATCCCCGGCTTTTTGCAAAAAATCGCCTGCCTTTTCATAAAAATCACTGTTTTTAACCTTTTCGGCAGCCTCTTCGAGAAAATCATCAGTTTTATCTGCTAACTCACCGGCTTTTTTAAAAATATCACTTTTTTTTATTTTTTCGGTAGTCTCATCGATTAAGTTATCAGCTTTCTCAAGAATATTTTTTTTCTTCTGGCCGGATTGCTCATCTGCTCCCTGTTTCATAATTCGATTTTTTGATGTTGATGTTATTTAATTATTTAAGTGACTAAAGTTAATGATTATCAGATAAAAAATTACAAGAGATACGATCATTTAAGACCTATTTTTAATTTATTTCTGATACTATTTATAAGCACTTGCTTCTACAAGTTGTTCAAGTCTTTCCATGCGGCTTTCTACCTGTAAATCTTTTATTTTTAGTTTCTCATTTTCAGCCTTCAGCCGGTCATTCTCTGCTTTCAATTCCTTTACGGCATTCACAAGAGCAATATTAATAGTATGGATATTAAAATCGAGATAGCCATCTTCAGCTTCTGTAACTGCTTCGGGGAAGATTCTTTGTACTTCCTGTGCAACAAATCCAACCTGTTCGGTATTTGAAGAAAGCTGGCGGGGATTTCCTTCATTATAAATAAACCGCACAGGCTGCAATGCAGCAATATCATTCAATCCCTTATCATAAATTCCAAGCAGTGTTTTCAACCTAATGTCAGATGATGTTGCCCATGAAGTGCCACCTTCTGTTTTATAAGCATTGCCAGCAACATGCAGTACCCTCTTACTCCAATATCAGAAAGATGTGTTCCATTGGTTTGTCCATGAATTCCTATATGGGCCGAAATACCTGCTATTGCATTACCATTATCCGGATTAGTTATTTTAAATACATCATCATCGATAAATGAATAGCTTCCATGATAAGGTAAACTGAAATTTTACAGTTTGTT